>JBAVOG010000173.1:0-1525 GCA_049691875.1 Burkholderiales bacterium
GTCTTCACCGAACAGTCGATCGGTGCCCTGTTCATCGCGGCGATCATTCCGGGCGTGCTCGCTGCAGTCCAGTACACGATCGTGGTGAACCTGTACATGCGGATCTTTCCTGGCGCAGCGTCGAAACTGGAACGCGCGCCGTGGCGAGAGCGCATCGGAGCCAGCAAGCAGGTCTGGCCCGTATTGCTGGTTTTCGGACTGGTCATCGTCGGCATCTACCGCGGGTGGTTCTCGGCGACCGAGGGCGCCGGTGTCGGCGCGTTCGCGACCATGGTCCTCGCATTCTGGCGCGGCGGGATGCGGATGAAGGAACTCGGCGAGTCATTGCTCGCCACCGCCGAGACCACGGCGATGATGTACCTGATCATGCTCGGCGCCGAGCTCTTTTCGGCCGGACTCGCCTCCTCGCAGATGCCGACGCTCTTCGCGCAGAAGATCGCGACGCTGGATGCCTCTCCCACCACCATCCTGCTGGCGGTCCTGCTTGCCTACCTCGTCCTCGGTAGCTTCATGGAGTCGCTCGCCATGGTGCTCCTCACCATCCCGGTCTTCATCCCGCTGGTGCTGTCGCTCGATCTGGGGATGAGTCCCGACGCTGTGCTGGTGTGGTTCGGCATCCTCCTTCTGGTCAGCGTCGAGGTGGGCATGATCAGTCCGCCCTTCGGTCTGAACCTGTTCCTGATCAACGGGCTGGCGAAAGACGTGCCGATGAGGGAAACGTACAAGGGGGTGCTGGGATTCTGCGCGATGGACGTGCTGCGCATCCTGCTGCTCGTTTTTTTCCCGGCGATTGCGCTGTGGCTTCCCGGGCTCAAGTGAATCGCGCGGGGGTGGTCCGCAGTGGCCGACGCTACGCCCCGTCCGCCATCCGGCGCCGGATCCGCTCGACGACAGATGCCGGAGGTTCCGCCGCGCGCCAGTCGTCGCGGTCGCCGTCCTTGCGCGTGGCGTCGATGCCGAGCTTGGCGATCCTGCCGCCGTCCTCGAGCGGATCGGAGCGGTCCGTCTTCGCGGCGGGCACGACGACAAGATCGCGGTCCGCGCGCATGCGCGTTGCAAGCGCCCGCTCGACGCGCACCGCGTCCCAAGGATCGACGTCGTCGTCCACTACGGTCACGAGCTTGACCAGATTGACCGCGTCCCATGCCGCGGTCATCGCCTTGCGGGCGTCGCCGGGCCGTGGCGCGGAAAGCGCAATCACCGCATGCATGCGCCCGGCGCCACCCGGCGTGATCGCGACTTCGCGCACGTTGTCGAGCGCGTGGGCGAGCCGGACCGAGAGGCCCGCTGCAATCGCCTCGCCGCCGATCCACACGTGCTCGGGGTAGTACCCCGGCTGTATGACCTGCAGCATCGCATCGGCGCGCCGCGCGAGTCGCGAGAACTCGACGACATACCCTTCGCCATACGATTCGTACATGCCGTGGAACTCCGACACCGGTCCCTCGACGACGCGGGTCGCCGGATCGAGCGTTCCCTCGAGCACGATCTCGCAGTGCGCCGGAACGTCAAGCGCGGCATGTCC
>JBAVOG010000174.1:0-1737 GCA_049691875.1 Burkholderiales bacterium
CGTCAGAGCCGGCGACGCGCGGCGGCCACCGGCGGCGAGTCGCGTATCCCAGTCGACGCCGAGACCGAGCGCTGCGTGCGCCGCGCCGGCTATGGGCTGGACGACGTGCCGCCCGCCCGCACCGAGATCGCCGTGCGCAAGACCGCCAATCTGCATACCGGCGGCACGATTCACGACGTCACCGACGAGGTGCACCCGAAGCTCGTGGAAGCCGCGGTCAAGGCGGCGCGCGCGATCAACGTGCCGGTGACCGGCATCGACTTCATCGTGAAGTCGCCGTCCGAGCCGGAGTACGTGTTCATCGAAGCGAACGAGCGGCCGGGGCTTGCGAACCATGCGCCGCAGCCGACCACCGAGCGCTTCATCGATCTGCTGTTTCCGCAGTCGCTCCCCACCGGGGTGCGGCACGCCGGACTCTGAGGAGGCGCAATGTCCAGGCTGAAGATCGACGTCGACTACCTCGCGCAGTTGCTGCAGCGTCTGCTCGATACACCCAGCCCGGCGGGCTATACGGACACCATCGTTCGCTTGGCGTGCGAGGAGTTCGGGCAGCTGGGCGTCGATTACGAGCTCACCCGGCGCGGCGCGATCCGCGCCATCCTGCCGGGCCACGAATCGCGCGGTGCCCGCGCGCTAAGCGCGCACCTCGACACGCTCGGCGCGCAGGTCAAGAATCTCAAACCCAACGGGCGTCTCGAGCTGGTGCCGATCGGTCACTGGTCGTCGCGCTTCGCCGAAGGCGCGCGTTGCACCCTGTTCACCGACCGCGGCTCCTATCGCGGCAGCATCCTGCCGCTCAAGGCGTCGGGCCATACGTTCAACGAGCAGATCGACACGCAACCGGTCGGGTGGGAGCACGTCGAGCTGAGAGTCGATGCGCTGACCCGGCACACGCGCGACCTCGAGCGACTGGGCATCGCCATCGGCGACATCATCGCAATCGATCCGCGCAGCGAGTTCCTGCCGAACGGCTTCATCGTCTCGCGCCACCTGGACGACAAGGCCGGCTGCGCGGCGATGTTCGCGGCGGTCAAGGCGCTGGTCGAGCATGGCGAGAAGCCGCCCGTCGATACGCTCTTCATGTTGTCGATCTCCGAGGAGGTGGGAGTGGGGGCCTCGTCGCTGCCGACGGAAGGGCTTGCCTCGCTGGTGGCGATCGACAATGGCACGACAGCGCCAGGCCAGGCGAGCGACGAGTTCGGCGTCACCATCTGCATGGCCGATCAGACCGGACCCTTCGATTACCACCTGACGCGGAAGCTGATTCGCCTCTGCCGCGAGAACGACATCGCGTTCCAGCAGGACGTCTTCCGCTACTACCGCTCGGACAGCGCCTCCGCGATCGAGGCGGGACACGACGTGCGCACCGCGCTGATCACGTTCGGCATCGACGCCTCGCACGGTCACGAGCGGATCCACATGCACGCGCTGCGCTCGCTGGCCGAGCTCGTGACCGCATACGCGTTGAGCTCCGTCGAGATCACCCGCGACATGGAAGAGATCGGCACGCTCAAAGGCTTCACCAAGCAGCCGATGAAGGAAGCGAAGAACACGCTCGTCACCCCCGCAGGACCCCCGCCCGCAAAATCGTAACTGCTTGGAAGGGTCGGATGCGACGTTCATGTCCCAACGCGAACTGAGCGTCCGCTCGCTCGCCACGGGCGTCGCGCCACGGCGTTCCGGGCGATGGCGGGCGGCGGTTAGGGAATGTCCGAGTCATCCCCGCTTGTGCGGGAA
>JBAVOG010000175.1:0-9428 GCA_049691875.1 Burkholderiales bacterium
GCGAACAGTCCGGCGGACATCTTCATCACCGTCGATGTCGGTCGCATCTGGCGCGCCGATCAGGCCGGTATCTTTGCGCCGGCCAAGTCGGCTCTGCTCGAGAAGCGCATTCCGGCTGCGTTCCGTGATCCCGAGGGAATGTGGTTCGGATTTTCGGCACGCGCCCGGGTGATCGCCTACAACAAGGACATGGTGAAGCCGGGAGAGATCACCCGTTACGAGGATCTTGCCGATCCGAAGTGGCGGGGAAAGCTCTGCACGCGTTCCAGTTCCCACCCGTACAACCTCTCGCTCATCGCGAGCATGGTGAACCACCTCGGTGAAGCCGACGCCAAGAAGTGGGTCGAGGGCGTGAAAGCGAATCTCGCACGCGATCCCAAGGGCGGTGACACCGACCAGCTCCGCTCCGTCGCGGCCGGAGAATGTGCGATCGCGATCGCGAACCAGTACTACTTCGTGCGCCTGATGCGCTCGTCCAAGCCGGCGGATCGCATCGTGGTCGAGAAGGTCGCAATCGTGCTTCCGAATCAGGCGGACCGCGGCACGCAAATGAACATCTCCGGGGGCGGCGTCCTGAAACACGCCCCGCATCCCGAGGCCGCCGTCAAATTCTTGGAGTATCTCGCGAGCGATCAAGCCCAGTCCTACTTTGCCAGCGGCAACAACGAATGGCCGACGGTGCCGGGCGTGAAACTGGACAATCGCGCGCTCGAGTCGCTCGGCGATTTCAAAGCGGACGAGATCAACGTCGCGAAGCTCGGGCAGGCGCAGGCGACCGCGCAGAAGCTCGCCGACCAGGTCGGCTGGAAATAGCCCTCCCCGGGTCTTCGCAACGCGAGTCAGCGCAGCGCGCGCCGGGAGCGCGCGATCTGACGGGACAGCACGATCAACGGCATCAGGCCGATCGCGACGATCACGAGCGACGGAACGGCGGCCTCGGCAAGGCGCTCGTCCTTGGTGAGGTTATAGGCTTCGACGGCCAGGGTGTCGAAGTTGAAGGGGCGCATGGCGAACGTCATCGGCAGCTCCTTCATCACGTCGACGAAAACCAGCAGCGCCGCGGTCAGCAGGCTCCCCCACACCATCGGTACATGCACCCGGGCCAGCGTGGCTCCAGGTGACAGGCCGAGGCTGCGGGCGGCATCGTCCATGGCGGGTGTGACGCGCGCCAGCCCCGCTTCCGTGGTCTGAAAAGCGACCGCGAGATAGCGGACCAGGCAGGCATAGACCAGCGCAAACCCGGTTCCCGTCAGCAGCAGCCCGGTCCGGATTCCCCATTGCTGGAAGACCCAGTCGGCGATGACGTTGTCCAGCTTGCCGAGTGGTACGAGAATTCCGACTGCCAGCACCGCGCCGGGCATCGCATAACCGAGTGCCGCCAATCGGTTCGCGCCTTGCACCGTCCCACTCTTCGACAAGCGACCTGCATAGGCAAGCAGGACGGCAACCAGCACGGCCACCCCGGCAGTCACACCCGAGAGCATGGCGCTGTTGGCGATCAAGGAATAGAGGCGCGCCCCGATCCGCGCGTCGGGGTCCGTCACGGCAAGGTGCAGGAGAACACCGCCCGGAAGCAGGAAGCCGAACACCACCGGAGCGGCGCACAGAACGAACGCCAGCGCAGCGTGCCAGCCGCGCAACTCGTAGGGTGGCGTCGGCTTGCGTGGCCCCGCGTAGCGCGCGCCGCCACGGTGCATACGCTCCAGCACGAGCACGATCAACACGAAACCCAGCAGACACGTCGAGAGCTGCGCGGCCGCCACGACGTCCCCGAGCGAGAGCCATGCGCGATAGATGCCCGTGGTGAAGGTCTGCACGGCGAAGTACGAGACCACCCCGAAATCGGCCAGCGTTTCCATCAACGCCAGCGCAATGCCTGCCGCCAGAGCGGGACGCGCAAGCGGCAACGCGACGCGCCAGAAGCTTCCCCACGCGCTATAGCCGAGCGACCGCCCCGCTTCGATCGCGGCGCGCGACTGCTCGAGGAATGCGTTGCGCGCGAGCAGATAGACATACGGGTACAGCGCGAATGCAAACATCGCCGCGGCGCCGTACAGCGACCGGATCTCGGGAAACCAGTAGTCGCCCGACTTCCATCCGGTCAGTTCGCGCAGCGCAGTCTGCACGGGACCCGTGAATTGCAGCCAGTCCGTGTACGCATACGCCATGACGTACGCCGGCATCGCAAGGGGAAGAATCAGAACCCACTCGAGCATCCGCTGCCCGGTGAAGCGGTACGCCGTGACGAGCCAGGCGGACAGCACGCCGATCGAGGCGACGCCGGCTGTGACCATGACCAGGAGGAGCAAGGTGTTCACGATGTATCCGGGCAGGACGGTGGACGCGAGATGCCCCCACGTGCTTTCGCTCGTGCGAAACACGTTTCCCACCACGACGAGAATCGGCGCCAGCACACAGGCCGCGACGACGAGCGATGCCCACCCGAGTCGCCCGGGCCGGGGCCGCCATGCCAAGCCAGGATTCGCCGCGGCGAGGGCGGTGTCGATCATGGTTCTTCGCCCGCGCGACGTCGCGGGACACCGGATCTAAGCGACGGTGTTGCACGGCGACACTCAATAATGATTCTTGTTTCCATGCCGGGCGATCTGTTTATAATCACTGAATTATGACAGCAAGCGCGACGCCGACCCTGCTCGAACTGAAGAGCGTTCGACAGTCCTACGGCGACCAGGAGGTCGTCAAGGGCCTGTCCTTCTCGCTCGTGCGTGGCGGGATCGCCTGCCTGCTCGGGCCGAGCGGCTGCGGCAAGACGACCGTGCTGCGCTGCATTGCAGGGTTCGAGCCGGTCACCGCGGGCGAGATCGCGCTGAACGGCCAGGTCGTTTCGTCCCCGGGCAGCATGGTGCCGCCCGAGAAGCGACGGATCGGCATGGTTTTCCAGGACTACGCGCTCTTTCCGCACCTCACGGTTCTGGAGAACATCGCATTCGGCCTGCACGGCATCGCGCGAGGTGAGCGCAATCGGCGCGCCGCGGAGTACCTCGCAGGCGTGGGTCTGAGCGGGGAAAGCGACAAATACCCCCACGAGCTGTCCGGCGGGCAGCAGCAGCGCGTCGCGATCGCGCGCGCGCTCGCACCCCGTCCGGACCTGCTCCTGCTCGATGAGCCGTTCTCCAATCTCGACGTGGACCTTCGCGAGCGACTCGGCCAGGAAGTGCGCGACATCATCAAGCGCAGCAACACCACGGCCGTGCTGGTCACGCACGATCAGCAGGAGGCGTTCGCCATCGCCGACGAGATCGGCATCATGCACGAGGGCGAAATCAAGCAGTGGGACAACGCGTACAACCTCTACCACCGACCCGTGAACCGCTTCGTCGCCGATTTCGTGGGCCAAGGCGTATTTCTCCCGGGAAGCGTTCGCAGCGCACGCGAGCTGGACATCGAGCTCGGCGCGCTACGGGGCGATATTCCGGAGATCTGCGAGATCGGCTGCGACGCCTGCGGAAAGGGGTGCCAGGTCGACGTGCTGCTGCGGCCCGACGATATCGTCCACGACGATGCCAGCCGCTTACGCGCTGAAGTGATTCACAAGGCGTTTCGCGGGGCGGAGATTCTCTACACGCTTCGGCTCGCGAGCGGCCGCAAGGTGCTCGCTCTCGTACCGAGTCACCACAACCATGCGCTGGGAGAGCACATCGGCATCCGCCTCGACGTCGATCACGTCGTGGCTTTTGCCCCTGGATCTTCGTCCTGACCCCGGCCGGCGATCAGCGGTCGGGTATTTCCGCTAGCGCAGCGAGCCACGCGGCGGCCTCACCGTCGCTCGGGGCACGCCAGTCGCTGCGCGGCGATAGCGAGCCGCCCGAGCCGACCTTCGGCGCGTTCGGCAGCGCGCTGCGCTTGTACTGGCTGAGCTGGAAGAAGCGCCTGAGGAAAACGCCGAGCCACTTCTTGACCTCGGCCAGGGTGTATTGATTGCGTTTGGCCCCGGCGATGTCGGGCCAGTTTCCCTGCGCCCGGTCGTGCCACGCGCTCCAGGCCAGGAACGCCACCTTCGCGGGCGAATAGCCGAAGCGCAGGATGTAGTAGAGGTGAAAATCCTGCAGCTCGTACGGCCCCACGATGCCTTCGGTGCTTTGCGTCGGCTGACCGTTTTCCTGCCCTGGAACGAGCTCGGGGCTGATCGCCGTATCGAGCACGTCCTCCAGCACGCGACCGGCGTCTACGCCGAGCTGGCCGGTGCGCGCAACGTAGCGAACCAGGTACTGGATCAGCGTCTTCGGCACGCTCGCATTGACGTGATAGTGCGCCATGTGGTCGCCGACACCGTAGGTGCACCAGCCGAGCGCGATCTCCGACAGATCGCTGGTGCCGACGACGGGGGCGCCGTGCGAGTTCGCGAGCCGGAACAGATGGCTGGTGCGCTCCCCGGCCTGAACGTTCTCGAACGTCACGTCGTAGACCTGCTCGCCGCGCGCGTAAGGATGGCCGATGTCGGCGAGCATCTGCAGGCAGCTCGGCCGGATGTCGATCTCGCCGATCGAGCACCCCACGGCCTGCATCAGACGGTGTGCCTGGTCGAGGGTCCGCACGCTCGTCGCAAAACCCGGCATCGTGTACGCGAGGATGTTCGCTCGCGGCAGCGCCATCACGTCCATCGCGCGCGCGCACACGATCAGCGCCTGCGTGGAGTCGAGGCCGCCGGAGACTCCGATCACCACCTTTTCGGAACCCATTGCCCGCAGGCGCTTCACCAGACCGTGCACCTGGATCTCGTAGATCTCGTGACAGCGCATGTCGCGCGTCGCCGGATCGGACGGCACGTAGGGATAGCGCTCGTAGACGCGCTCGAGGCGGATCTCGTCCGCGAGCGGCAGATCGAGCTGGAAGCGCACGGTACGAAAGCGGGACACTTCCTGGCGGTGGCGCGCCACCGACTCTCCGAAGGTCGTCTGGCGCATGCGATCCTGCGCGAGGCGATCGAGATCGACGTCGGCGGTAATCAGCTGGGCGGCGTACTCGAAGCGCTCGCTTTCCGCGAGCCGGGTGCCGTTCTCGTAGATGAAGCCCTGCCCGTCCCACGCGAGGTCGGTCGTGGATTCGCCGAATCCCGCGGCGCTGTAGAGATAAGCCGCGAGACAGCGCGCGGACTGGTTCGCGGCGAGCTGCCGGCGATAGTCGTCCTTGCCGACCGTGACGTTCGAAGCCGACAGGTTCGCCAGCACCGTCGCACCGGCCAGTGCCGCGTAGGACGACGGTGGAACCGGTGTCCACAAGTCCTCGCAGATCTCGCAGTGAAAAGTGAACAGCGGTTGCGATTCCGCTTGATAGACGAGATGCGCGCCGAACGGCACGTCGTGCTGGTCCAGCAGGTCGATGGTCTCGACCGACGCAGTATCGCCTGGCGTGAACTGACGCCGCTCATAGAACTCGCGATAGTTCGGCAGGTAGGTCTTCGGCGTGACACCGAGAATTCGACCACCGGACACCACCACTGCGCAGTTGTAGAGCAGGCTGCCCACCTGCAGGGGAACTCCCACCGCCGCGACCAGCGGCAGATTGCGCGAAGCAGCGAGCACCTTCGCGAGCGCCTGTTTCGCGCCATCGAGTAGCGCTTGCTGATGGAAGAGGTCCTCGCATGAATATGCCGAGAGGCCCAGCTCGGGAAACACCGCAAAGATCGCGCGGCGCTCCGCGGCACGCTTCATCAACGCCACCGTCTGGGCCGCGTTGAATTCCGGGTCGGCGACCCGCACCTCGGGCGTGCAGACCGCCGCGCGGATGAAGTTGTGCCGGTACAGATTGGTGAACGCCACGGGCTGCAGTTCTTGTTGATTCAGCTGGCATTTTGCCCGAAACAGCCCGCGGCGGCGACCTGCCGGGGTAAACTGGTGCGAAACACCACGTTCGCCTGGTCGGCCTTGGCTGCGTGCCCTCTTTTCGACCTGTATCCGGAACGATCGATCGAACACCCATGTGGCGCCCACCCGAACGCATCAAGTGGAAACCTGCGCCTGGCCGCTGGCCCTCGCGCGCGGAGGCTGAAGGCGCGATGCTTTTCAGCCCGGTCACCGTCGGCACGCTGCAGCTCGAAAGCCGGACGTGGGTCCCCGCGATGGTTCCCTGGCGTGCAACCGAAGAAGGGTTCGTCACCGACGAAAACCTCGAGTGGTACGAACGTTTTGCGCGCGGCCGGCCCGGGGCGATCGTGGTCGAGGCGACGGGCATCCGCGACATTCCGTCCGGCCCGCTGCTCCGCATCGGCCACGACCGATTTCTGCCAGGCTTGCGCGAGCTCGTCGAGACCGTCCGCAGCGCAAGCGGCGGCCACACGCGGCTGCTCATCCAGATCATCGATTTCCTCGCGGTCCGGCGCCGTCCGGAGCCCGAGAAGTTCTTCGCCCGCTATCTCGAGATCATGCCGTGGCACCGCGAGCGCCTCGGCGCGGAGAACTGGTCGGAAGAGCGCATTCGCATGCAACTCGCGCAGCTGCCCGACGATGAACTCGCGCGGGTGCTCGAGACGCGCGAGCTCGAGGCCCTGCGTTTCGGCTACCGCGAACGCGTGACCGACGTGGATCTCCCGCACATCCGGGACCTGCCACGCACCCTGCCCGAGCTCTTTGCGCAGGCCGGGCGACGCGCGCGCGAGGCCGGTTTCGACGGCGTGGAGCTGCACTACGCCCACGCCTATACGATGGCGTCGTTCCTTTCCCGGCTGAACGACCGGACGGATGGTTACGGCGGTCCGCGGGAGCAGCGCGTGCGCGCTCCGCTGGAAGTCTTCCACCGCGTCCGGGAAGTCGTCGGAAACGACTACACCGTCGGCTGCCGTTTCCTCGCCGAGGAATGCATCGCGGGCGGCAATACCGTCGAGGACACTGCGTACTTCGGCGTGGAGTTTGCCCGTGCGGGGATGGACTTCCTGTCCCTCTCGCGCGGCGGAAAGTTCGACGACGCCAAGCAGCCCGCAGTGGGATGGTCCGCCTACCCGTATACCGGGCCCAGCGGATACGAGTGCATGCCGCAGTACGTCTCGGACGCGCGCGGTCCGTTCGGCCGGAACATCGAGCCGACCGCGGCGATTCGCGGCGCCGTCCGCGCGGCCGGGTTCACGACTCCGGTGATCGTCACCGGAGGTATCCACGGCTTCGAGCAGGCCGAAGCGCTGCTGCGCGAGGAGCGTGCGGACGTCGTCGGGCTCGCGCGCCAGAGCCTCGCCGATCCCGACTGGTTCGAGAAAGTCCGATCAGGGCACGGCGACGCCGTCATGGTCTGCGAGTACACGAACTATTGCGAGGCACTCGATCAGAAGCACCATCAGGTGACCTGCCAGCTCTGGGATCGCACCGCGCGTGACGAACCGGGTATTCGCATGTCGCGGGACGGCAAACGGCGCCTGACCCCGCCCGCATGGCACCCCGAAAGCGATTCGGAGTGACGCCCTCCCTCACCGCTCGTGACGCGCGGCTCGCCGAATCGCTGGGGGAAGCCTCGGAGTGCCTGGTTCGCGCCCAGCTCTGAGCGGCCCGGCGTCCGCGGTCTACTGCGCGGAGGCGGCCGTTCCGTCCATGGGCTGGTGCAGCAACCCGTACACCACCAGGTCGATCATGCTCTGCGCGCCCAACCGGATGTCCGCGGTGATCCTCTTCTCCGCACGCGCGGCAAGCGTGAACGCGAGATCGGGGTCCGCCAGGGATCGGCGGGCAATCCGGATTCGCACCGGGAAGATCGGCTCCGGGTGCGCGTCGTTCACAGCTTCACGTCCGACCCAAGTGACCTCGCCTTCGACATCGACCGGGCTTTCGCGGGTCGATGGCGAGACTCGCATCGCGATGCGTTGACCTTCCACGATCCAGCGCACGCTCCGACTCGACAGGCGCGCCTCGAACTCGACCTCGGCATCCGCCGGCAGGATACGCATGAGCGGTTGGCGCGCGGCAATCGGGACGCCTGCTGTCAGCGCAGCGACGCCCTGGACTATCCCGTCCATCGGGGCACGCACATCGCGTCGCTCGCGATTTATCAGTGCAAGCGCCTGGCCGGCCGATTCCAATCGCCTCGCGACCGCGTCGCGCTCCGCATTCGCGCCGGCGCGCATTTCTGCCGTGGGTTGCCTCAAACCTTTCGCCAACCGCCAGCGCGCCTGCTCGACGAGGGCCGGATCCGCGTCGACGGGAACGCTCAGCGCCCGCGGATCGCCTATCAGCTGCGCGCCAATTCGCAACACATCGAGTGATGCGGCACTGTGCTCGTGGTTCAGCCGATCGATGCCAGCGGAAACCGTTGCCGAGGCGAATTGCAGGAGCACATCGCCACGCCGTACCGCCTGGCCTTCTCGCACGTGAACGGCCGTCAGCACACCGCCTTCCAGCGAAAGAATTTCCGCCGCCCCTGCCGGCGACACCACGCGCCCCTGGGTCGGGATCACCAGGTCGATCTGCTCGAGCCCCGCAATGGCGAGCGACTTGCCCGCAAGGAGGACGACTGCACCGACCAGGAGCCATCCGAGCGGCCAGTGCCGAATCTCGAATATCTCGGGGGCCCCGCGCAGAAGTGCGCGCGGCCAGAACCGCACCATTCGACACGCAGCCCGTGACGCTCGTACACGCATCATTCCTCCTCGTGCTGCCGTCGTCTGACGTCGCCTTGATCGCGCGCGCCGCTAACAAGTGGCGCATGATCAAATTGGCCCGCACGAACAACGGCTCGAGACACGGGCTGTTCCGCCCGCTGTCGATTGCAGCATAGCCATTCCCGCGCCGGATGGCGTGCAATTGACGGAAGTTGACAATTGCGGGTGCTGGTCGTGTCGACCCGTTGCGCAGGCGCGCGTGCCCGTGTGAAGCAAGCATTGCGCGAGTCGGGGCGAACCAACGCCGATATGGCGCTCAATCCGGGCGCAGAAAAAAGGGCGCGGCCTGGGCCGCGCCCCCCGGGTTCAACGTAGTTCGCCGCTTCGGGCTTGTTGTTGTGCGCCGTGAGTGCTGCAACCGCGAGGAACCGGATGGGCACCGGCGACTGCGCGTGGGAAGTGCACTGATATCGTAAACGACCGGCATAGTCGCCGCCTGGGCGAATCCAACCCATTTGACCAATGTTTACAATTCGTGGGGTACGATTGCGCTGCAAAGCACGCGCGCCGCTCGTCCGGCGTCGCAGCGTGACATCGGACGGCACCACCCGGGGAGAGCAGAGACCGTGAATTGGCGCTTCGCCGAGCTCCTCACTGCGTTCGATAACGCAGTGTGGGGCAGTCAGTTCGACGCGCTACCAAAGGGCCGCGCGATTGTCGTTCGCCTGTCGCGGCTCGTGCTGGTGCTGGCACGCGATCTGGCACAAGGCCAGCTCACCTTGTGGTCGATGAGCCTCGTGTACACGACGCTCCTCTCGATCGTGCCCCTCCTGGCGCTGAGCTTCTCGGTGCTCAAGGCCTTCGGCGTGTACAACCAGGTGCAGCCGAT
>JBAVOG010000176.1:0-4675 GCA_049691875.1 Burkholderiales bacterium
CGTGAACGCGGTCGCGTTCTCGGGTCTCGACTTGCTGGCGAGCGCCGTCGTCCTGCTCGACGCGAACTTGCGCGTGGTCTATGCGAACCCTGCCGCCGAGAGCATGCTCGAGCAGAGCGCGCGTACGCTGCGCGGGCAATCGTTCGTCGGACAGTTCGTCAGCGCGGGCACGCTCGGGGAGCAGCTCGGGCAGGCGATCGCCGAGCAACGGGGCGTCTGGAACCAGGCGGTGGACCTCAAACGCGCCGACCGCGAACCGCTGCATGTCAATCTGCTCGCGAGTCCCGTCGACGCGGGGGCCGGCGCGCTGATCCTCGAAATCCGGTCGATCGACCAGCGGCTGCGCGTCGAGCGCGAAGAGCGCGAGTCCGCGCAGGCCTTTGCAAACCGCGAGTTGATACGCAATCTCGCGCACGAGATCAAGAATCCGCTCGGCGGGCTACGCGGCTCTGCGCAGCTGCTCGAGCGCGAGCTCGATCGACCCGCATTGCACGAATACACGCAGGTGATCATCAAGGAGGCCGACCGGCTGCAGCTCCTGGTCGACCGGCTGCTCACTCCCCATCGGCCATCGCGACCGGGACCAGTGAACATTCACGAGGTGTGCGAGCGCGTGCGCAGCCTCATCCACGCCGAGTTCTCCGACGTCCGGATCCGCCGCGACTACGATTCGAGCCTTCCCGATCTGCAGGGCGACCGTGAGCAACTCATCCAGGCGCTTCTCAATATCGTCCGCAACGCGGCTCAGGCGGCGCGCGGACGCGGCGACATCGTCATTCGGACGCGGGTGACGCGATCGGTCAGCATCGCAAAGACCTTTCACCGGTCGGCGCTCGAGGTCTCCGTGATCGACAGCGGTCCGGGGATTCCCGACGACATCCGCGAGCGCATCTTCAATCCGCTGGTCTCTGGCCGCAATGGCGGGACCGGCCTCGGGCTGACCCTCGCCCAGACCTACGTGCAATACCACCGGGGATCGATCGAATGCGACAGCCAGCCAGGGCGTACGGTATTCCGGATCATCCTTCCCATGACCTCCAACGGGACGAAGCAATGAAACCAGTCTGGGTAGTCGACGACGATCGTTCCATACGGTGGGTCTTCGAGAAGGCGCTCGCGCGCGAGGGAATCCCCTTCAAGACGTTCGGCCTCGCGGAAGACGCGATCGTCGCACTCGATCGCGACTCCCCGCAGGTGCTGGTGTCCGACATCCGAATGCCCGGAACCTCGGGACTCGCGCTGCTGCAAAGCGCCAAGGAGCGGCATCCCGAGTTGCCCGTGATCGTCATGACGGCGTACTCCGATCTGGAGTCCGCGGTGGCCGCGTTTCAGGGCGGCGCTTTCGAGTACCTGCCCAAGCCCTTCGACGTGGATCAGGCCGTGGAACTCATCCGTCGGGCGCTCGACGAGAGTCTGCGCGAGGAGGACAGGGAGGAGTCCGCGACGGAGTCGCCCGAGATACTCGGCCACGCGCAGTCCATGCAGGACGTGTTTCGGGCAATCGGGCGCCTGTCCAATTCCAACGCGACCGTGCTGATCACGGGCGAATCCGGAACCGGCAAAGAGCTCGTCGCGCGCGCCTTGCACCGTCACAGTCCGCGCGCGGCGAAGCCGTTCGTCGCGATCAACACGGCTGCGATGCCGAAGGATCTGCTCGAGAGTGAGCTCTTCGGGCACGAGCGGGGCGCGTTCACCGGCGCGCAGGCAATGCGGCACGGCCGCTTCGAGCAGGCCGAGGGCGGCACGCTCTTCCTGGACGAGATCGGGGACATGCCCTCCGATCTGCAGACGCGCCTGCTGCGCGTGCTGTCCGACGGGCAGTTTTATCGGGTCGGGGGGCATCAGCCGCTGCGTGCCAACGTGCGCGTGATTGCGGCTACCCACCAGGACCTCGAGGCACGGGTGCGAGAGAGCCTGTTCCGTGACGACCTCTACCACCGGCTGAATGTCATCCGTCTGCGGCTCCCTTCGCTGCGCGAGCGGCGCGAGGACATCCCGGTGCTGGCCCGGCACTTCCTGACGAAGAGCGCGCGCGAGCTCGGTGTTGAGGCAAAGCGCCTGTCCGACAGCACGATGAGCTTTCTCGCCGCGCACGACTGGCCGGGCAACGTCCGTCAGCTGGAGAACGTGTGCCACTGGCTCACCGTGATGGCTCCGGCACAGATGATCGAGGTACCCGATCTACCGGCGGAGTTGCGCGCCGAATCGCATGGCCCTGCCGACGCGGACTGGTCCGCGATTCTGCGACGTGACGTCGAAAAGGCGTTGATGCGTGGCGAGGCGAATGTGATGGACGCGCTCGCGCGCCAGTTCGAGCGTGCAGTGATCTCCCAGGCGCTCATGCACACCGGCGGACGGCGCATCGAGGCCGCCACGCTGCTCGGCATTGGGCGCAATACCATCACGCGCAAGATCGCCGACCTCGCGATAGACGAGCCGCGCGGGTAGGCGCAGCGCCCTTTCCCCTCCTCGTCGAGGGTGAGCCGGGGTTTCGCGCGACGCGCCTGCGCGCGACGCCGCCGGCGAACGCCCGAAGCCTCCGTGATTCGGGCCGGACGGGGTGGCTGCATAGCCGCCGGGCTGGTGTTCCGGAGCCTCAGAAGCACGCGCGCGTGCAGCACGCGCGCGTTAAGGGCGGGGAAGCGTTCATTCGCTCATTCCGGATTGTGAAAACATTCCTCGAATGGCGTATATCTCTATGGATGGAAAAGAAAATCTTCTGGCTTTCGTTCCGGAAAGGCCGCTTTTGGGTTGCCGATTTGTGCGCTGCACATTAAAATGGTTCGTTCCTCCCACCCGACCCAAGAGCATTCCACGATGAGCGAGAAATATCCTGGCGGCGTGGAGATCCACGGCGCAGCCTCCCCCGAGTTCAGCCAGATCCTGACCGCGGACGCCATCGCGTTCGTGGCCAAATTGCATCGTACTTTCGAGCCTCGGCGGCAGGAGCGGCTGGCTGCCCGCGCTGCCCGGCAAAAGGAATTCGACGCGGGCCAGCTGCCCGACTTCCTGCCCCAGACGAAGAAGATCCGCGAGTCCGAATGGAAGATCGCCGATCAGCCGCAGGACATGCTGGACCGGCGCGTGGAAATCACCGGGCCGACCGACCGCAAGATGGTCATCAATGCGCTGAATTGCGGCGCCTCGACGTTCATGGCGGACTTCGAGGACGCCAATTGCCCCACGTGGACCAACATGATCGACGGCCAGCTCAACTTGCGCGACGCCGTGCGCCGGACGATCAGCTTCGAGCAGGGCGGCAAGCAGTACGCGCTGAACGACAAGACCGCCGTACTGATCCCGCGCCCGCGCGGCTGGCACCTCGATGAAAAGCATGTCGTGATCGACGGCAACCCGATTTCCGGCGGCATCTTCGACTTCGGGCTGTACTTTTTCCACAACGCGAGGGAGCTGCTCAAGCGCGGCTCGGGCCCGTATTTCTACCTGCCCAAAATGGAAAGCCACCTCGAGGCGCGTCTCTGGAACGACATCTTCAAGATGGCGCAGGAGGAGCTCGGCGTGAAGCAGGGCTCGATCAAGGCGACCGTGCTCATCGAGACCGTCCTGGCGGCCTTCGAGATGGACGAGATCCTCTGGGAGCTCAAGGAGCACTCCGCCGGCCTGAACATCGGCCGCTGGGACTACATCTTCTCGTGCATCAAGAAATTCCGCGTCAACGAGAACTTCTGTCTGGCCGATCGCAGCCAGGTGACGATGACTGCGCCCTTCCTGCGTGCGTATGCGCTCTCGCTGGTCAAGACCTGCCACAAGCGCAATGCCCCGGCCATGGGCGGCATGGCCGCGCAGATTCCGATCAAGAACGACCCGGAGGCGAACGAGGCGGCGCTGGAAAAAGTCCGCCAGGACAAACTGCGCGAAGTGACCGACGGCTGCGATGGTACCTGGGTGGCCCATCCTGGTCTGGTGCCGCTCGCCAGGGAAGTCTTCAACAAGCACATGCCGAAGCCGAACCAGTACGGCAAGCAACGTCCGGACGTGAACGTCACGGCGAAGAATCTTCTCGACTTTCAGCCGGAAAAGCCGATCACGGAGGCGGGCCTGCGCAACAACATCAACGTCGGCATCCAGTATCTCGGCGCCTGGCTCGGCGGCAACGGTTGCGTTCCCGTTTTCAACCTCATGGAAGACGCAGCGACTGCGGAGATCTCTCGCTCCCAGATCTGGCAGTGGATCCGCTCTCCGAAGGGCGTGCTCGAAGACGGCCGGAAGGTCACCGTCGAGCTTTTCCGCACCTTGCTGAAGGACGAGCTGCCGAAGGTTCGCGAGTATCTGGGCGAGGACGGCTGGAAGTCGGGGCGGTACGAAGAAGCGGCAAGGCTCTTCGACCAGATCACCACCGGCGACTACGTGGAGTTCCTGACTCTTCCCGCGTACAAACTCATCGACTGATTCGCGTCCCTACGCTTCGCAAAAAGGGCGGCTGCGGCTGCCATTTTTTGTTTTTTCCCTCCTTTTCAGGGTGGGGTGCCGGCGAAGCCGGCGGGGTGGTTACGACTTCGATCAACGCTCAGCACCACCCCGTCCGCTACGCGTCCACCCCGTCCGGCCCGAATCACGGAGGCTTCGGGCGTTCGCCGGCGGCGACGCGCGCAGGCGCGTCGCGCGAAACCCCGGCTCACCCTCGACGAGGAGGGGAATAATCTAGTGCTTCGCG
>JBAVOG010000177.1:0-14651 GCA_049691875.1 Burkholderiales bacterium
CCGCCGAGGTGCGCAGCGACGAGGGCACCGCCAGCGCGCGAAGCCCGCTTGCGGCGGTCGGCTCGAGCGCATGGTTCGGCAGCTCAGGGCTCAGGAACTTCAAGATCACGGCAGATCTTGCGAGCCAAGAAATCGTTGATCTCCCGATGCCGCGGGACGGTGGATGACTTGCGCTTCTCGCGGTTGACGAAGACGGTGTGCCTGCCGCCTTCGCGAAGAAGGACACAGCGGTTCTCTTGAAGATGCCTGATCAGGTCAAGGCGCTTCATTCAGCCGCGAGATCTAACGGCTCCCGGATAACGTCCTTGCGTTCCATTGACTCTTGCGACATGGCCCGGTTGGCCTCGAGCACCGACTCGACTGCCTCAGCCAGGGCGGCTCGAGTCTCATCGAGGGTGGCCTTTTGTGCGCTCGCACCAGGGAGCTCCTCGACAAAGCCGATTGTCGAAAGCAATTGAAAGGCGAATCGCCATCTCGGGGCTGATCCCAGCCCGCCCGTTCAAGATGGCCGACAAAGTCTTCCGACTGACTCCCAGCGCCCTCGCAGCCTCCGAGTGCGCGTCCGTGTGCAAGCGGGGTTAGGCACACGCCCACCTGCCAAAACACCCCAACCGCCTAAAACATGACCCCGGCCGCGCCACGAAAATCGGTTGGGGCCGGCTGACCTCTCCTCGACGCTCTTTCTCGTGCTATCTCGTGGTTCATGTCGGCAGGGACAAACTGGATCTTCTTGCCCAATCGCCTCGCTGCAATCAGCTCGTCTCGGGACACCTCTCCCCCGCCTATTGCAACTATCACATCACTGGTTTCGACCATGGCTGTCGAGGTCGGCGACAGTCGCTCGGTGCCCGGGATGAACCCGCCCCAAGTCGCATCTCTTACGTAGAAGACAACGTCGACGCAGGGGGACAGCTTGACGTGGTTTTCTTTCGCTTGGGTCGAAACAATACCTGCGGTCTGAAATCCCTTTCGCTTTGCTGTTTCGTAGACTGCGCCCACGCCCTCGGGAGTGGCTCCAATGCTCACGATCGTGGCTCTCGGGTCAAACTCGTCGAGGACTCGGGTAGCTTGCTCGAGCATCGCCGCCTTATTCTCATACTCGGCAGCCGAGTAGCCCAGGAAGGTCAGAACTTTCATTCCCTTGCCTTTGAAGAAGGAGCGAATCTCTTCGACGGTTGCCTCTGTAGCGGTGGACGGTTGGTCGCAGCCCTGCGCGATGGGTGCAAATAGCAACGCAAGCAAGTACCCACAAGAAGCGATATGCCACTTCAACCTTGCATGCTCCATGATCGTGATTCCTTCTTTCCTAGAGGCCCAGCAACAAAGCTCAGCGGCGTGGCAACTCAGCGTGACCCTTGCGCATGCAAGGGGCGTGACGAGTTGACACGTCAGCTGCAGCCGTTAGACCGTGACGTCGACGTACTCGACTTTGCTCGAAGGAGAAGGAATGGCCAGCCCATCCTCACGCAAGCCCGAGAGATGAAACTCGATGGCCTCGCGAATAAGCGATTCGACCTCGGATTCCGAGTCACCCGTGGCCACACAACCGGGAAGATCGGGCACATAGGCCGAGAAGTTGCCGTTGGCCTTTTCGATGACGATGGCGTATCGCATTTTCGGTCCTTACTTCTTGAAACCACCTTGCTTAAGGATACTGTTCAGGGTCCCCGGCGCAAGGTCATCGCTCGGTTTTCCGGCTACTGTGACACGCCCTGGTTTCGTCGGATGCTTGAACTGACGATGACTCCCCCGAGTTGCTACCAAGAACCACCCGTCGTCTTGCAGCATCCGCAGCACCTCGCTGACCTTCACATGCGCAGGATACCAGGAAGGCTTGCGGACACCCTTGTCGGTCTAACGTTTCCGATCAGCGGCCGCGAAACAGCGGGCATGAGCCCGCTGGAAGCGGTCCGCTGCATCGGGTGGTTGAGCGTCGCTGCTCGCGAGGACGACAAGGTATGCGTTTCGACGACGCGAGGGCAACATGGAACGCACATGATCGGGGCTTACTTGCGCAGCGCATTCTTGTAGATTTTGCCGTCCTTCATGATGACGAGCAGGTTCTTTTCCGGATCTTCGAGCAGCGTGATGTTGGCAATCGGATCGCCGTCGACGAGCAGAAGGTCGGCGAGTGCGCCCTCCTCGACCACGCCGAGCTTGCCAGGATACGGATTGCGCTTCCCGGACAGCGCCAGCAGTTCAGCGTTGGTCCCGGTCGCCATCGCGAGCGTTTCGGCAGGGGTGTACCAGCGGACCAGCTTGGTCAGCAGTTCCCCGTGACGCTGCGCCAACCTCTGGGAGAACAGGATGTCGGTCCCCCACGCCGTCTTGATCTTGTACTTCTTCGCCAGCGCGAAAGTTCGGTCCGTACCGGCGAACACCTCCATCGCTTTGGCTCGCTCCAGCGAACCGGGGGGAAACGCCTCGGCCAGTTCGTCGGGAAACGCCTGCGTGCTCAACCAGATGCCCTTTTCGGCGATCAGCTTGGCGGTCGGTTCGTCCATCAGGTGACCGTGCTCGATGCACTTCACGCCGGCGGCGATCGCGCGCCGGATCGAGGCGGATGTGTACGCGTGCACCGTGACATAAGTGCCCCAGTTCTCGGCGGCTTCGACGGCGGCGCGCAGCTCCGCCTCGGTGAAGGTCGTGACGTCCAGCGGGCTGTGAGGCGACGCCACCCCTCCGCCCGCCGTCAGCTTGATCTGCGACGCGCCCAGCATGAGCTGTTCCCGCACGCGCGCACGAACTTCATCCGGACTATCCGCGATCATGGCGGCCCCGATCTGCTCGCCACGAGACTGCGGAGCACCGAGCGTGCGCGGCACTTCGAACGGCTGGCGGAAGTCACCGTGACCGCTTGTGACGGTGATCATCGCACCGGACGGGAAGATACGCGGGCCCGCGACGATTCCCTCGTCGATGGCGCGCTTGAGCCCGAACGACGGCCCACCGACGTCGCGAACGGTGGTGAAGCCGCGCATCAGCGTGGCAGTCGCCTCGGCACCCGCCAGGAGATTGAGGTAGCCGATGTCCGCCGTGAGCAGCACTGCGGGCGTCGGCCGCACCATCATCGTGTGCCAGTGCATGTCGATCAGCCCGGGCATCAGCGTGCGCCCGCCGCCATCGATGACCGCGGTGGCGGCGCTTCGATCGGTCGGGATCGGGTCTGCGGAGATACGCTCGACCTGACTCCCGCGCACCAGAACGTTTCTCGGCCCCGACAGAGCGCTGCTCTTGCCGTCGAAGATGCGGACGTTCTGAAATAGCGCGACTGCGCCGCCCGAAGGAGCGGAAGGGCTCGTGCGCTGCGCTTCCTGCGCCTGGCCCGTTTGGCAGAGGCCGATCAGGAGTGCCGCCAATACCAACGGTCGATACTGCCCGCGTTTTAGCTTCCTGGTCATATATGCCAACCTCCAATCGCGCCTGGCCGGTTCGACGCCCAACGACAAAGCTGAGGGGGCGCCGACGAGCGGAGCGAGGAGGGTACCCAAGAGCGTAGCACTTGCGCGCTCCCCGCGAGCGCCGGGTTCGGCGGTATTGTCACGCGAGCATCTCCTGTATCCACGCGCTCTCGGCGCAATCCAGCACGGACTTGCCCTTTGCGTCCTTAAGCTGTGCGCTCACTCCCTTCGCTAGAAAGGCTTCTATGATCTGTCTTTGCCCTTCCTTCGCGATTCTCTCGCCCGTTCCGCCGCGACCGGTGCTCTGCACGGCGAGGTGAAACGGAGTAGATCCGGACTTGTTCCCAATCTTCGGATCGGCGCCTGCCGCCAGGAGGCATACTACGGCGGATGCGCATCGGGTTCGTACGGCACGATGCAATGGAGTGGCGCCATTTTTGTCCTGTGCGTCAACTTGAGCACCCGCGTCCAGTAGGCAGCGGATGGTCCAAACTTGCCGTTCCGGCTCCCAATCTGCGCCAGTGGCATAGCCGTCCGCAGCGTAGTGCAAGGGGCCGCTCCTTCTATGGTTCCCCGTCGCGTTTGGATCGGCGCCAGCAGCCAATAATAGTCGCACGATTTCGACACGATGGCCCGCCGCTGCCAGGTGCATTGCAGTATCTCCGACGTAGAGCCAGTGGAAGATGCCTGACTCGTACAACCTTGCTTCGCCGACCGGGCATGTCGCAAGACCCGGGTCGCGTTGCAGAAGCGACCTTACCCGCGCACGATCGTCGGCAACTACTGCTGCGAGCAGGCTTTCCAAGTCCAGAGAAAGACACCAGGAACGCCAGCGACGGCCCATGCGAGGTGCCCAGAGACAACGGATTGGCACCAAGAATGAGACTGAAGGAAATCGCCGGCACGCCGCGCGTACTCAGCCACCTCTGCGTTCTTGATGTGGTCGAGCGGGATCAGCCGAGCGCGGGCCATGTGACACCTAACGCGCCCGTTCAGCGGCGCGCCGCTTGTGGCGCGTCCGCTGCAACGGATGGTTCGGCGTCTTGGCCGTCACGCCGCCAGCCTTTCGACCCGGAGACTCTTGCGGCGCTTCTCGGCCCCCCACAGGTCGTACTGTGTCTGCTGATTGAGCCAGCTCTCAGCCGACGTGTCGAAAGCAATCGAAAGGCGAATCGCCATCTCGGGGCTGATCCCGGCCCGCCCGTTCAAGATGGCCGACAAAGTCTTCCGACTGACCCCCAGCGCTCTCGCTGCCTCCGAGACGCTCAGCCCGAGCGGCTTCAGGCACAGCTCGCGCAATACCTCGCCCGGGTGCGGCGGATTGTGCATCCTCATTTCTCTACCTCAGTCGTAATCCACATAGTTGACATCCAACGCGTCCTGTCCTTCGAACCGAAAGGTCACTCGCCAATTCCCGCTCACAGTGACTGACCAGGTGCCCTTGCTCTCCCCTTTCAGCTCGTGCAGCCGAAGTCCGGGGAGATCCATATCCTTCGGATTCGTCGACGCCTGAAGTCTCGAAAGCACCAACCGCAGTCTCTCAGCGCGCTCCGGTCGAATGCCGGACTTGACGCCCTCCTCGAAGAATCGGCGCAGTCCCTTGTGCTTGAAGCTCCGGATCACTCGCTGAGTGTAACGCGTAACGTTACACTACGCAAGACGCCGAACGTTTCCGATCAGCGGCGGCGAGCCAGCGCCCTCCGCTGCAACCGGTTGTTAGGCGTCATTGTGCCCTTGGCGCCGGAGTACAACATGGGTGGCTTTCTCCGACGCAACGAACTGAACGCATTCGTATCCCAGAGCGCGCACGTCAATCCCCTCGAACAGTCGCTCTCCCCCGCCTAGCAGGACCGGCGAGATAGCGATGTGCAGCTCATCGATGAGGCCCGTACGAAGATATTGCTGGATAGTGCTAGGTCCGCCGCCAATGCGCACATCCATTCCGTTGGATGCGTCGCGCGCCCGGTCAAGCGCCTCGTGAATACCGCCCGTGACGAAGTAGAATGTCGTTCCGCCTTCCATCTGGATGGGCGGGCGCGCGTGATGAGTCAAGATGAAAGTTGGAACGTGATAGGGTGGGTTGTCCCCCCACCAGCCTTTCCAGTTCATGTCGGGCCAGGAACCGCGAATCGGTCCGAACATGTTTCTTCCGAGAATCCAGGCGCCAACATTCTTGAAGCCCCGCGCAGCGAAGTCGTCATCGATCCCCGTTGTGCCACCGTCGGCGCCAAATAGGGTCCGTTGTAACGTGCGTGTCGGGACTAACCACTGGTGCAAATCTGTCCCGCCCACGCCGAGCGGATTCCTGATGTCCTGATTCGGACCAGCTCCGTATCCGTCAAGCGAGATGGTAAAGCCCTCAACTCGGACGCGCGTCATTTTGCATGCCTTCCTCTCGATTGACGCCTAACGAGGCTGTAGAAAAACCCCTGCGCAATAATAGGCGTAGGCGTGCGAAGTAGCGATTCCCGCACGATCGCCGAGCGCGATCTGCGCGGTGCGCTCGATCGGAACTGCGGTATGAACGCGCATGTGCAGTCTCGTTTCGGCGCTTCGGTTCATCGCAGCGCTCCGGCTCTGGTCAGCTTTTCGATGTTGTGCACCAGGCAGTACAGCTTCCACTGGCCGTCGACCTTGCGCGTGCCGCGCAGCGTGAACCGGTCCAGCCCTTTGTTGTGGCGCAGGTTCGCGAACACCGGCTCCACCGTGGCGAAGCGCCGGGTGATCATCTGCCTACCCAGGGCGGTATCGATCTTGCGCTTCATCAGGTCGGTCAGCCGCTCGGGCTTACCGGGCGTGCGCCCGAGGAAGATCGCCACCTGGCGCACCGGCGTGCGCTGGGGGTGGCGCAGACACTGCGTGCGCAATTTGCAGGGGCCGCAGGCCGCTCGCGGCCCGGTGAACTTCACCGCCTCGAACCCGTTCAGGTCGTGGTGATGGCCGTTGCGGTAGAGCCGCCGCCCGGCCGGGCAAAGGCAGTGCGACAGGTCTTTGGCGGGGCGGAAGGCGGCCGGACCAAAGAGCGCCTTCTTCTCGGAGCGTTCGGTCTTGTCGTGCAGCGCGTCGGGTTTGGCCTTGTGCGCCTCCTGTCCGGCGTAACGCGGGTCGCGCTTGCGATAGCCGTGGTCGGAAATGAACGCATCGAGCTGGCGCTTGGCCAACTGCTCGAGATTGTCTTCGCTGTGATAGCCCGAATCGGCACTGATCACCGTCTCGGCGGTGCGCAGCCCTTCCAGGGCATCGACCACCGGCACCAGCAGCCCTTGCTCCTGGCCCACGCCATGGGCCTGCGCCTCGACGATGATCTGGTGGCGTTCGTCCACCGCGGCCACCCCGGTATAGCCCTGGATGACGCCCTTGGCGGTGGCCATCTTGGCCGACTCGTTGTCGGTGAGATTGCTCTTGCGGATCGCTCTGCGCGCACCGGGACGATCCTTGGGGTGGGCCTTGAGCCAGCGACGGCCCTGCGCCGCCTCCTGTCCACGGCGCTCGATCTGTTGGGCTTCGCGCTCGCGCAAGCTCGGCTCCACGCCCCCGGCAGCGTCCTCGCTGCGGTGGCGCTGAAGCATCGCGCTCACCGCCCGTTCCATCTTGCGCGCCTCGCGTTGGAAGTCCTTGCGCGTGCCGCTCTTCTGCTTGGCAGCGTTGGCCGGCAGCTTCACTGCGTCGATCGCGAACAGCTCACGACCGATCAGCCTCTGCCGGTCGCACACCATCAGCACCTGGGTGAAGATGGTGCCAATCGCCTCGCCCAGTTCGCTCACCAAAGCCGCGATGGTGGTGAAGTTGGGCGCCGCGTCCCCGGAGACGGCCATGAACAGGACGTTCTGACGGCACGCCGCCTCGATCGCGCGCGCGCTCACGATCCCGCGCGAGTAGGCAAGCAGCACGATCTTCAGCAGCAGCGCCGGCGCGTAGGCCGGGGCACCGGTCTCCTCGTTGCGGTAGCGCGCCTCCAGCTCCGACAGGTCGACCTCGCCATCGATCAGGTGGCACAGCGCGTACTCGAAGGACCCGGGCAGGATCTGCTGCGCGAAATCGACGGGAATGAGCTTCGGGCTTATGTCGATCGGCTTGAATCGCGCCATCAGAGGCCACCCTGCGCAGCGACGTCGATGGCTCCGATCATGCCGTCGGCAATCACCAGCGGCAAGTGGGAAGGAAGGGTTTTTCTACAGCCTCAACGACAAAGCTCAGCGGCAGAGCAAGCTGGCGCGCGCTTTGCGGATGCAAAGCGCGTGACGGCTTGCGCTGTCCGCTGCAGCGATTTGTTAGGCGGCTTCGTGGTGGGCCGAAATCCTTGCATCGCAATTGACGTCAATCATGTCGACAGTGGGTGACGAGTAAAGAAAGCCGCCAATCCTTCAGCCATATCCCGCGGATTCTCAACCTGCAGCAAGTGCGTGGCCTTTGGCAAGACGAACGGCTCGGCGTTTGGTAGCCACGAGAGCAGCAACTCTTGGCGCTCATTCCAGATGGGCGACAGCTGTTGACTCCCTTCGCCAATGACAGCGAGAACCGGTTGCGTAATGCGACTGGCCTCATCGCGGCCGAAGGACCACTGTTGCATCGCGGGCAGCTGTTGAGCGAAAAACGTGTCCGCGTCGGCTGCGTAGCGCGCCAGCGCCCCCGGAAGCGCCGCATCAACTACAGCCCGATAGTTCTGCCCGCATGTGCCCTTCAAGAACGTATCAACGGCGCCAGCCTTGTCGCCCGCTCGATACTGCTGCATCGCAGCCCCAATAAATGCCCTCGCCGTCTGCGCACTTGGCACCGTCATGAGCGCCGGCTCAGCGACCACGAGGGAGTGCACGGCCGTCGGAGAATCCATCGCCAACTGCAACACGAGGTTTCCACTGTTGGAATGGCCCACGATGTGCGCGCTCTCTATTCCAAGGTGGCGCATCAGCAACCGACAGTGCAGCGCCTCCTGCGCGAGGCTAACCGCACCTAGCGCCCGGCTGCTCCCGGCACAGCCGACGCGATGGTAGTTCAGCACTCGATAGCGTCCGGCGAGCGCTGGTTGTTCAACGAGCGGCGCGAAGAAGTCCGAAAAGATGCCGGCGTGAACGAGTACGACTGGCTCACCGCTTCCAAGCTGCTGATACTCGAGCTCGACGCCATCAATAGCTGCCCGAGTCATCTGTCGTGTCATGACGTGTCTCCGTGGCGGTGCGTTCGACAGAGCCGCCTAACGCCACCCATCAGCGGCCCGTGTAGGCGGGCGAAGTCCGCCGGAACGGGTCCGCTGCATGGGCTTGCTAGCCCTCGACCGGCGATAACCGGCATACGCAAACATGAATACTGCCTCTGTGGTCAGACGATATTGACTTCGACAAAGGTCACGGGAGAATCGCGGACTGTGCACGCGACAGGCGAGTGAGCATTTCCCCATTCGACGAGCGCGCGCAGTTCGTCGGGCGGCACGTTGTCTGCACCGATGCTGACGCGTACCCGCATTGCGGTGAATGCGGCGGAAACACGCTCATCGAGGCCGAGCATACCGCGATGATCAGACTCACTCTCGACGGAAACTTCCAGTGTCTTCAGAGGAACACCAAGGCGTGCGGCGCGCATGGCGATAACGGTGGCGGTACACGAAGCGATCGCCCCACGGAGCAACCAGCCCGGAGCGGCGCCGCTCGCACTGCCACCAACGGCCGGCGGCATGTCGGTAAGGACGATCTCACCTTTTGGACCGGTTACCTCGAATCGAAGCCCTTCCAGCAGACGTGCTGTAGCTGGAGCGGCCTTTGCGTGTGCCTTTGCCGGATCGGCGGCAATTGCACTGGCGGTCTTCTCGATCGCATCACTGATGTTCGTGGTGCTCATGATCCCCTCCACTCATTGTGCCGCCGGAGCGTGCTGTTTGCGAGGGCTAACGCCCCGTTCAGCGGCGCGCCGCTTGCGGCGCGTCCGCTGCAACGGACGGTTCGGCGTCACTTGTTTCACAGCCTCGGCTCTCGCCCGCGACTCGCGTGCCAGAACGCCAGAACTTCCAGGGTTCCTTTCGACACACGATAGTAGAGGTAGTAGCGAACTCGACTGAGCGTCAGCCTACGGATCCCTTTAGTCTTCGCGCGAGGGGCCGGAACGCCTAGACCAGGTTGGGTTGCAAGAAGCGAGAGCGCCCGAGCAACGTCTTCGCGCACCGCACCCGGAGCAGCGGGGCGGTTCTCCTGCCACCACGCCGCGGCGCTTTCGACCTGAGCGGTCGCACGCCGCGAGACCTTGACAAGAAGAGGCGGACTCAACCGAAGCGGCGCAGCCGTTCCAGCAGCTCATCGGCAGTGATGTACTCGCCCCGCTCAATCTCCGCCATCGAAGCGAGCAACTCTGCCTCTTCTTCAGGGGTCAAGTCGAAGGATTCCTCGTCTTCGCGTAAGACAACCGTCACCTTGGTGCCCTCCGCAAGGGACTCGCCTTCGACGACCACCTTCCCGTCGACAACCGTGCCAGTAGCGACTTTCATGCTGCGAATACTACTCCTGTGCCGGGCCACCGGCCTTGTGACGCCGAACGATTGCGATCAGCGGCCGCTGCATCGAATGGTTGGGCATCAAGTCTCGTTTCCGTCCGGCGACAGCAATCAACAGACCCTCGGCCGTTTTCATCGCTGCTTCAGCGCGACGAGACCGACGTACGCGATGTGCCCGAAGAACTTTCCCGCCTCGAGGCGCCTGCGCGCCTCTGCCTTCAGAGCGGCCGCAGTGCCCTCGCCGATCTGCCCGCGCCCGCACAGAATGTCGGCGCCCCGATCCACGACCGTCAACATGTAGCCTTCGTTACTTGTCTCGGCGAAACCGAAGCTGCGAAAGGAGGACGTTTCGAAACCGCACGCAGCGACGAACGTTGACAGATGACGCATGACCCGGCGGTCGGTCACCGAGTTGGCTAGCATCGCGTCGACGCACGCCTGCAAGGGATCGTGGTCCCCGAGAGCTACGGTCGTAGTAGCGTAATCGCCGTCGAAAGCGGCGAGACAGCCGCCCGCCCGTAGGACCCGAAAGGCTTCCTTGAGGGCTTCCTCCGGGCCTGGAATGTGGCTAAGCGTTGAATCGAAGACGACAGCGTCGAAAGTCATATCGGCAAACGGTAACGATCGGCCATCGGCTTCGCGGAAGGTGACGTTCGGCAGATCGGCCGCCGCCGCTCGTGCTCTCTCGAGCAGCGACGACGCCGAGTCGATCCCGATCACGGACCTTACATTCGGCCATCGAGCGAGCACGCGGGTCAAGACTCCCGTTCCACAGCCCACGTCCAGCACTTGCGCATCCTGCCGGAAGGGAACATCGGCTAGAAAAGCGCGCCGCATAGCTTGCTGTTGTGGCTCGGCGCCGCGCTTCTCTAGGACTTCGGCGAGGCGCTGCTGCGTCGCCTTATCCAACACGGTTACGGTCGCCCATACGTCAGGCATAGCGCTATCCCCCTTTCTGAACAGTTCTCGACCGCGACGCTGGGCGCCCTGAGGTCCTTTCAAAAGTGAGAGCGATGGAATTCTGATGCTTTGAGGCCCAACGCGCTGATGAGCGGCGCTTGACGGCTGGCGACCGAAGCGGCAGCGAAGGAAGCCAGCGGTCAAGCGTCCGCTCCATTAGCTTGTTAGGTGGCGCGCTAGAGAGTTTGTGCGAGTCGCCACAGAATCATAGGGACTAGCACCGAAAAAACAATGAGCGCAACAGAAAGTGCTTGAACAATTCTGCCTCGGCGCATCGCCTTTACTCCAGTTGCGACCGATTTTTCACCCAGCGCTGCTGGACTCGGATAAGGAAAGATTCGCGTCCGGCAAGCTTCCGAGCCAACTCTATAGAGTGCGGCCGAAGCGCATATCAACGGCGCCATCATCACGCACCCGATGATTGGAAGGCGTCTAGGGTCTGCGACAAGAAACATCTCCACCGCGATAGGCTTGATAGCCAGCGTGAATGCCGCAAGGACAAGAAACGCCAGAAATACACCAATGGAATACATAAAAAGACCCAAATGATGCCCCCGATAAGTTCTATTAGCGTAGTGCCCTGCAAGGAGGCGTCCGCGCACCTAACCACCCGCATCACCTGCCGGCGGAGGCGGGCGAAGCCCGCTGAAGCCGGTCAGGTGGATGCGGATGTTATGCGGCATCTTGGTTGAAGCAGCCACTGGTTGTCCACTTTCGACCCAACGCGGACGGAGGAATCGCTCGGTGATTCGAATTCCACAGGGACGTCTACAGCGTCTGCGAGCTTCACGCCGCCCGCCATTCACCACCCCCCTTTCAGCCCCGCCGCGCCACGTCGATCGCGGCGATGTCGATCTTTCTCATCGTCATCATCGCTTCAAACGCACGCTTGGCCGCCGCGCGATCAGGGTCGGAGATCGCGTCGATGAGGGCGCGTGGCGTGATCTGCCAGTTCAGGCCCCACTTGTCCTTGCACCACCCGCAGGCGCTTTCCCGGCCGCCGTTGCCAACGATCGCGTTCCACAAGCGATCGGTTTCGGCCTGATCGTCAGTCGAAATCTGGAACGAGAACGCCTCGTTGTGCTTGAACTGTGGCCCGCCGTTGAGTCCGATGCAGGGAATGCCAGCCACGGTGAACTCGACGGTCAGGACATCGCCCTGCTTGCCGTCAGGATAGTCACCGGGTGCGCGCATCACCGCGCCCACCGCACTGTCCGGGAAGGTTTCGGCGTAGAACCGCGCGGCGTCCAAGGCGGTGCCGTCGTACCACAGGCAGATCGTGTTCTTCCTGGCCATTTCAGTACTCCTATGAGAGCTGAGAGAATATTCCCTCTAGAAATGGTCGAACAGGAGCGTGTGGAATCGACAGCCAGCTGACGAGAAAGCTTAGAGCCCCGAGCTTCAAGCGGCAGTTCCTGTCCCATAGCGGCCATTGCGCAAGGAACGCCCGCGCGGCGTCGAATGCCGCATATCGTTCCGCTTCACCGGCGCGAAACCAGCAAGCGAAGCGCCGCTGGTTGAGCGTCCGGTGCAAGCGGGGGTTACGTTCGCGCTGCGCCAAGTTAGCGTAATACAACGTCCGGATCATGGATCATTGCCACCACAATCTTCCAGCCATCTTCAATCCTGCGTAGTGTGTAGGTTTCCCCGAACCGTTCTAGCTCCTGTCCGTCTGCTGCGTACCGAACTCTGCTGACAGTCACTAAAGCGGTGTTACTGCCCATCTGGTTAACGTGGAGGTCCAATAATTCGCTCCGCGCATAACCGCGAGCCTTAAGACCTTGCATGACTTGGGTGAGAAGTGTCTCAACATCGGCAGCGGTTAGGAGAACATGTACTCCCTGCGGGGAAATGAACATGCACGGGAGATGAAAGTACGTGAGCGTCGTATGCAGATCGAGAGTCTGGAATGCTTGAACGTAGTTCCTGAATGCTTGGACGATCGCCTCTTCCTTTCGTTCTCGTGCAACAGTCATTGCGCTCTCCTTGTGCGAACCTAACGCTCGCGTTGAGCGGCAGCCGACGAGCGTAGCAAGGAGGGAACCGCAAGCAAGCGAAGCGCGCTTGCGGCCGTCCGCTCGAACGCGGGGTTAGCGGTATCGGCCAACGTAGCTGTGAGCTTGCCCCCGAAAAACGTATCCCTTGCTGAGCTATTAAACTTTGAGCAAGGAGAACGCGAATGTCGAAGAGCAAGAGGGCGCGGTACACGCTGGAGTTCAAGATCGAGGCGGTGCGACTGGTACGTGGGGGCCAGAGCGTAGCGGCGGTGTCGCAGGTACTGGGGGTGGCCAGTCAGACGCTGCATAACTGGGTGCAGGCCGACGAAGGTGGGCTGCTAAAGGGAACGGCGGCGAAGCCAGTGAGCCCCGAGCAGATGGAGATCAGCCGTTTACGGGCGGAGCTGGCGCGCACGAAGATGGAGCGCGACATCCTAAAAAAGGCGACGGCGTACTTCGCGAGGGAGTCGGAGTGAAGTACGCCTGGATCGAGCGGCACCGGTGGTGCTGGCCGGTGTCGGTGCAGTGCGAGGTGCTGGGGGTGAGCCCGAGCGGCTATCACGAGCATTGGCGCCGGCGCGCGAGTCCTGAGCGGCGAAAGCGGCTGAGCAACGATGCGCTGCTGGTACACATCAAGGCGATCCATGCCCAGACCAGAGGGGAGTATGGCTGGCCGCGGATCTGGAAAGAGCTGCTCGCCAAGGGAATCCGGGTGGGCAAGGAGCGGGTGAGAAAGCTCATGGCGCTGCACGGCATCAAGGCAAGAGCCAAGAGGAAGTACAAGGCGACCACCGACTCCAAGCACAACCTCCCGGTTGCGCCGAACCTCCTGGGCCGGCAGTTCACAGTCGATGCGCCCAATCGTGTCTGGACGAGCGACATCACCTACATGGACACCGGCGAAGGCTGGCTGTACCTGGCGGCGGTCATCGATCTCTTCAGCCGCCAGATCGTGGGCTGGTCGATGCAGCCGAGGATGCAAAAGGCGCTCGTGATCGATGCACTGAGAATGGCCTGGTTCCGGCGCCACCCGAAACCTGGATTGGTCTTCCACTCGGATCGGGGCAGCCAGTACTGCAGCGACGAGTTCCAGGCTGCGCTCGCCGCCTACGGCATGCGCTGCTCGATGAGCCGCAAGGGCGACTGCTGGGACAACGCGCCGACCGAAAGCCTGTGGGGCTCGTTGAAGGTCGCGCGCCTGCACGGCGTACGATTCCCGACCCGCCGCGCGGCGATGGACGAGGTGATCGACTGGATGAGCTTTTACAATCATCGTAGGCTGCACTCGACGCTGGATTACGTCAGCCCGATGCAGTTCGAGCAGCGCTGGCGTGCGGATCAGGAAAAACAGGCCGCATGACGGACTCGGCTATGGGATGCGGAAAACAGGGGCAAGGTCACTGTAGTCCACGTGAGACCTGACATCGATAAGGTCGGGGTGTTCGGGTCCATAGCGTTACTTCTTCTGGAGCGCGCCCAAGATGAATAGCAGGACGGCGAGAATCCAGAACGGCCAGAAGAAGAACCCGGCAATGACGAAAACCACCCCCAGCACTGGAGCGCAACCGACTATGTTGCAGTTGTAAAAGGGTTTCTCTAGTTCTGAGAGATCCTTCCCACAGTGTTTGCAGACCTTTGCGGTGTCCTGTAGGTCTGTTTCAGCGCAGAATGGACAGGTTTTCATTGTGCTTTAGGGAAACTCTGAAATACCTCGTGTTCTCGTCATCGTATCAGCGCGGTAAACGTTGATCGAGTATGACGACGAGGAGGGGTTCGATGAATCAACAAGCACTTTCGATGATGGGCTACTTCGAC
>JBAVOG010000178.1:0-12438 GCA_049691875.1 Burkholderiales bacterium
GTTCGGGGCTCCCAGTTGCGGGTTGCCCTTGCCATCCGCGCCATGGCATGCCGCGCAGATCTGCTCAAACTTCTCCTTCCCGCGCGCCACTCGAATCGAGTCCACTGCCATGCCCGAAAGCGACATCACGTAATGTGCGACGTCCTTCGTCCCTTCCGCGCCCAGCGTCGCACCCATCGGCGGCATGACACCGTTCCGGCCGTTGGTGATGGTGGTCTTGATCGCTTCCGGCGATCCGCCCCACAGCCAGTCGCCGTCGGTCAGGTTGGGAAACCCCTTACCACCGCGCGCATCGGAGGCATGGCATTGCGCGCAATAGTTGAGGTACAGGTTCTGCCCGATCGCCTGCGCCTCCGGACTGGCCGCAACGGTGGGAATGTCCTGTGCCATGTACTTCGCATAGATCGGCCCGATACGCTCTTCGACCCGCTTCATCTCCGTGTCGTACTGGCCAACGGAACTCCATTTGTACGCGCCGGCAAAAAGGCCCAGACCCGGGTAGAGCAGCAGGTATATGAGCGCAAAGACGATCGTGATGTAGAAGAGCCACACCCACCAGCGCGGCAGCGGATTGTTCCACTCCGCGAGGTTCTCGTCCCACACGTGCCCGGTTGTGTCGACCTTGGCGCCCTTGACCCTCGTCACCGTCTGCGTCTTCAGAAATATCCCGCAGGCCACGATCGAGATCACCGTGAGGACGGCGATATAGACTGCCCAGAAACCGCTCGTGAAATCGCTCACTTCCGCCCCTCCCCCCGCACATTGCCTTCGACCCGATCATCGTCGCTCTCTTCGAGCACCGATCGCGCCGCCTCCTCGAAACCGGACTTGCGCTTGGTTCCGTAGGCCCACACCACGATCGCGAGGAAGGCGACAAAGCTGACCACGGTTATCAGCGATCGAACGTCGTTGATGTCCATGCCCGTCACCTCTGATCCTTGATGACCGTGCCGAGCTCCTGCATGTAGGCGATGAGCGCGTCCATCTCGGTCTTACTTTCGAGTTCCTTCCGGGCCCCCTGGATCTCCGCATCGCTGTACGGGACGCCGATCGCGCGGAGCGCACGAAGCTTGGCCTCGACGTCGCCGCTATTGGCGGGCGTGGCGGCGAGCCACGGATAGGCGGGCATGATCGATTCCGGCACGACGTCGCGCGGATTGAGCAGGTGAATCCGGTGCCAGTCATCGCTGTACCGTCCCCCAACGCGCGCGAGATCGGGGCCGGTACGCTTGCTGCCCCACTGGAATGGATGGTCGTAGACGAATTCCCCGGCGACGGAATAGTGTCCGTAGCGCTCCGTCTCGGCCCGGAACGGCCTGATCATCTGCGAGTGGCAGTTGTAACAGCCCTCGCGGATGTACACGTCGCGTCCGGTGAGCCGCAGCGGCGAATACGGCTTGAGACCGGCCACCGGCTGGGTCGTGGTCTTCTGGAAGTAGAGCGGAACAATCTCGACCAGTCCGCCGACCGCGACCACCAGGATGATCAGAACGATCAGCCACGTATTGCTGGTCTCGATTTTCTCCTGCGTGAATGCCATTTTCCGCCCCCTAAGCGTGCGCCGCGGTCAACGCGGGGATCGGTGCGTCGGTCGCCGCTCGGCCCGCTGCGGTCTTCCAGACGTTGTATGCCATGACCAGCATGCCCGACAGGTACAGCAGGCCCCCGCAGAGCCGGATCCAGTAGAAAGGCATACTTGCCGCAGTAGACTCGACGAACGTGTAGGTGAGCGTTCCGTCCGGGTTCACGGCGCGCCACATCAGGCCCTGCGTGACTCCGGCAATCCACATCGCGGCGATGTAGAGCACGATCCCGATGGTTGCGACCCAGAAGTGCAGCGTCACCAGCCGATTGCTGTACATCTCCGTCTGGCCGAACATGCGCGGGATGAGGTAATAGATGCATCCGATGGAGATCATGCCCACCCACCCGAGGGCGCCGGAGTGCACGTGTCCGATCGTCCAGTCGGTGTAATGCGAGAGGGCATTGACGGTCTTGATCGACATCATCGGCCCCTCGAACGTCGACATCCCGTAGAAAGAGAGCGAGGTGATCATGAATTTCAGCAGCGGGTCGTCCCGCAGCTTGTGCCATGCCCCCGAGAGCGTCATGATGCCGTTGATCATGCCTCCCCAGGACGGCGCGAGCAGGATGAGGGAGAAAACCATCCCGATGCTTTGCGCCCAATCCGGCAGCGCAGTGTAGTGAAGGTGATGCGGGCCGGCCCACATGTACGTGAAGATGAGCGCCCAGAAATGGACCACCGACAGCCGGTACGAATAGATCGGCCGTCCGGCCTGCTTGGGCACGAAGTAGTACATCATCCCGAGAAAGCCGGCGGTGAGGAAGAAGCCGACTGCATTGTGTCCGTACCACCACTGCACCATTGCGTCCTGGACGCCCGCGTAGACCGAATAGGACTTCCAGAACGTCACCGGAATTTCCGCGCTGTTTACGATGTGCAGCAAGGCGACCGTCAGAATGAAGGCGCCGAAGAACCAGTTGGCGACGTAGATGTGCGGTGTCCTTCGTTTTGCGATGGTGCCGAAGAACACGATCGCGTAGGCGACCCAGACCAGCGTGATCAGGATGTCGATCGGCCACTCGAGCTCGGCGTACTCCTTGGAAGTGGTGATCCCGAGCGGCAGCGTGACTGCCGCAAGGACGATCACCAGCTGCCAGCCCCAGAACGTGAGGGAAGCGAGCGGCCCGGCGAAAAGACGGACGTGACACGTCCGCTGCACCACGTAGTAGGAAGTTGCGAAAAGAGCCGATCCGCCAAAAGCGAAGATCACCGCATTCGTGTGGAGCGGCCGGAGCCTGCCGTACGATAGCCAGGAAATGCCGTGCGTGAGGTCAGGAAGGACGAACTGTGTGGCGATGATCACGCCCACCAGCATTCCGACGATTCCCCACACGATGGTCATGACGGCGAATTGCCTCACGACCTTGTAGTTGTACGTTGCCTCGCTCATCGATTGCCACCCCCCTGTTTTCCGGCGTGACCATGTCCGACTCATGGCCTACCTCTTGTTTGTGCAACCTTTGGATCCTATTGGTCCGCGCCGAGGCACGTTTGATCTAAGTCAAAAGGCCTCTTCCAACCGCTCGGTGCTCCGTCGTCCGACGACGCGAGGCTCGCTGCTTCACGCCTTGCCATCCAGTACGTCCTTCGTGTTGTCGGTCGTCTCCTTGCGCGGGCTGTCGTCGTCCAGCAGGACCTTGAAGCCGGGTCCCTCCATATCGTCGAACTGTCCCGAGCGCACCGCGAGCCAGAGCACGCCCACAACCAGCAACGCCAGCACGACAGACAGCGGGATCAACAGATAAAGAACGTCCATGTTCACGCGACCTCGAGTGGACGCGCCTCCGCGTCGGACTCCGATCCGATAGTTGCATGACCGATCAATCGCCCGGCATTCAGCACGACCAGCAGCGAACTGCCCGCCATGCCGATGCCCGCCATCCAGGGGGTCACCCACCCGATCATTGCGGCGGGCACCGCCAGAGCATTGTATGCAATCGCCCAGGCAATGTTCTGTCCGATGACGCGACGCGCCTGGCGCGCCTTTTCGATCGCTCGCGCGAGATCTACTGCACGACCCGACAGCAGCACCGCATCGGCCTTCACCTGCGCGATTCGGGCTCCCCCAGCCATGGCGACCGAGACGTCCGCCTGGGCGAGCACGGGCGCGTCGTTCACCCCGTCACCGATCATCGCCACGACGCGACCCGACGCCTGCAGGAACTTGACGTACTCCCGTTTGACCTCCGGGGTCGCTTCCGCCTTTGCATGTGCGATTCCAAGCACGCGCGCAACGTCCGTGACAGCACCTGCGGCGTCGCCGCTCAGCATATGAACCTCTTTACCTGCAGCCTGGAGCGCGTCGACGAGTTTGCCTGCCGCGGACTTCAGTGAGTCCTGCAGAGCGAGGCGCGCGAGCCACTCACCGTCACGCGCGAGATACACGACGCTCAGACCCCCTTCCGGGCCGATCGCTGCAGCGTGGCTCGTGATCTGGCCGCAGAACGTTCGGCTGCCGATGCGATAGCGTACGCCCGCGAGCGTGCCTTCGATGCCTTCGCCCGACCGGTTCTGGGGAAGCGACACGTACTCTTCCTGGCATCCGAGGGTCGCCGCGTATGACCTTATCGCCACGGCATACGGGTGCTCGGAAATCCGCTCGAGTCCGGACGCGATCGCCAGGCACCGTGCGACGTCGAGTTGACCGAGGCGATCGAGACGCTCGACATGCAGGCTGCCTTCGGTAAGCGTGCCGGTCTTGTCGAACACGAAGTCTGTCGCACGTGCAAGCGTCTCGATCGTGTGGCCGCGTGTGGCGATGAAACCCAGTCGCGCAAGAGCGCCCGTTGCGGCCGTGAGCGCAACCGGTGTTGCCAGCGACAGCGCGCACGGGCAGGTCACGATGAGCACCGAGACCGTGATCCACAATGCCCGGGCCGGCTCCGCCACCATCCACCAGGCGCCCGTCGCGAAGGCAAGCACGAGAACGGTCAGCACAAACCACTGGGCCGCCCGGTTGGCCAGGTCGACCGCGCGCGGCTTTTCCGTGGTGGCTCGCTCAGCGAGCCGCGCGATCGTTCCCAGGACCGAGTTTGCGCCGACGCGCTCGACTCGCACGACGAGCGCGCCCGATTGATTGACTGAGCCGCCCATCACCGCGGACTCGAGAGCCTTCCGGACCGGCCGGGTCTCCCCTGTCATCAGTGATTCGTTCACGAGCGACTCGCCCTCGAGCACGATGCCATCGGCCGGAATTGCCTCCCCCGGCTTCACGAGCAGGACGTCTCTGGCCCGCAGCACGCCCACAGGGACCATCTCGGTGCTCGTCCCGCCGGGATAAGCCGAAAATCGCGCGCAATACTCCGGAACCAGCTTGCCCAGGTGCGCCAGTGCGCCGACCGCACGCTGGCGCGCACCGAGTTCGAGAAATCGACCGAGCAGCAGGAGGAAGACGAACATCGTGACCGAGTCGAAATAGACTTCGCCGGTTCCGCGCAAGGTCGACCACACGCTCGCGGCAAACGCAACGCCGATGCCGAGCGCCACTGGCACGTCCATGCCAAGTCTGAACTGACGCAAATCGCGCCAGGCGCCCTGGAAAAAAGGCTGCGCCGAGTATGCGACGACCGGAAATGTTAGGATGAGGCTTGCCCACCGCATCAGCTGTCCAAGATCCTTCGGAAGCGATTCCGCGTCGGCGATGTAGGCCGGAATCGCATACATCATCACCTGAGTCATGCCGAGGCCTGCGATCAGCAATCGCCAGAGCGCACCGCGGCGTTCCCCGGCTTGCGCAACCTCGAGATTCCGCGCATCGAAAGGGTGCGCACGATACCCGACCGCCGCCACCGCGCCGAGGATCTCGCTCAGGCGCGCGCGGCGCGCATCCCACCGCACGCTCGCCCTGTGCGTCGCGTAGTTCACGCTTGCCGACAGCACCCCGGGGACACGTTGAATCGATTGCTCGCTCAACCAGACGCAGGCCGCGCACTGTACACCTTCCAGAATGAGGGCCGCCTCCCGCTCGTCTCCGTCGTCGGATGAGACGAAGCTCGCCTGGGCCACCGGATCGTCATAGGCGCGGTAGCGATTCGCGTCCTGACTGCTCGCGTCGCCACGTGGCGGAAGCGCCGCGCGAAACCGGTAGTACTCCTGCAGGCCGCGGTCGACGATTGCGTGCGCGACCGCCTCGCAACCCGCACAGCAGAACGACCGCTCGGCGCCATCCAGCCGCCCCCGCACGATCCCGCCGCGCGGCAGCGGTAATCCGCAGTGATAGCACGCGCCTTCCTCCAGCGCGTGTCCCTCTGGTGCCGTGTCGACGGCGCTTGGCGAGCGGATCAATAAGCGCATCACAGCTGAGGCGAGCAAGCGTGTAAACGAGACCGCTGCAATTCATGGAGTCGACGGTGACGCGGGATATGGCGCCCGGAAACTTCGCGCTGAGATCGTCTGTGCGGCCCGCCTGATTGCGACGTCATCGAGCAACCGCCCCGCAAACGACCGTATTCGTCGATCAATACTACCCCAGGCGGCGCGAGCCTCCGCCCCGGGTGGCGCGTACTGCCCGTACACCGCACCCACTGGCTCGCCTGTCGGGGGAACACGCCACCGGGGCGTACGCGGAAATGCTTATTGGCGCATTGACAGGTTGAATCGCCCTGCCGAATTTCCACCCGACGGGCAGCGAGTCCTTGCCGGGCACTGGACTTGCACGCCACCCCCTGAGTTCTCGTGTTCTGGCGCCAAGAGCCTGATTCAGCGAGAAGAACTCGCCAAGACCGGAGGTCCAGGGAGAGAAGCATTCTCGATACCACCACCACATCCCCCGCGGGCCCGGCGCACTTCCGCCCGGGAAAGTGTGAGATATGACGCACGAGTATTCTTTGATGGAGATTGCCAAGTATTCAACGACTCATTGCAATCTCTTTAGGAAGAGAATAAAACCCGCTTTGGGGAGAAGCCGGGTCATGCCTTGGCGGGCAGTCTGTCCGTGTTCCTCTCCTGTGGCCTATTGACGCGTATACAAAGAGAGGAGAAACACCATGAACGCCATCACCGACATCGCGAACCTGCGCCTGCCTTATGGGCGGGCTAGTTCACAGTACGAAGTCGAATTCGATCCCGAGTACGGAACGCTGTGGGGCTTCTTCAAGCCCTCCTCCACGCCGTGCTTCAGCCTTTCCCTCCTCAGCGATATCCGCGCGCACGACTCGACGCTCGAACTGAACGGCGGCAAGGTGCTGTTCGAGGACGCTCTGCACGCGGTGAACTACTACGTAGTCGGTTCGCGGGCGAAAGGCGTGTACAACCTGGGTGGCGATCTGAGCCTGTTCCAGATGCTGATCAAGACCGGCGACCGCGATGCCCTCGCTGACTACGGGCGGCGCTGCATCGACTGCATATTCCCCCACATACAGCACCACGGCTCGTCGACGATGACCACGATCGCACTGGTCCAGGGCGATGCGCTCGGTGGTGGTTTCGAGACCGTCCTTGCCAACGACATCATCGTCGCCGAGGAAAACGCGACAATGGGGCTGCCCGAGACGCTCTTCAACCTCTTCCCCGGCATGGGTGCGTACAGCCTGCTCACTCGCCGCCTGGGGATGAAGGCTGCGGAGGACATGATCCTTTCGGGCAAGCTCTACAAGGCCGCCGAGCTCCACGAAATGGGTATCGTCGACGTCCTCGCCCCGAATGGCGACGGTGAGAAAGCGGCGTACGAGTGGATCCGGAAGAACAATCGCCGCCGCAACGGGATCCAGGCGCTGTTCCAATCCCGCCAGCACATCCATCCGATCACCCGCGAAGAAATGGATCGCGTCGTCGACGTGTGGGTCGATGCGGCGATGCGCCTCGAGGAAAAGGATCTCAAGATGATGCACCGCCTCGTGCGCGCGCAGTCGCGTCGCACGGCAAGCGACGATCACCTTGTGGAAGCGCGTGCAGCGATCGACGCGGCCGTTTCCGCCGCCGCATGACGCCACGAGCATGAGCAGTCAACGGGTGCAGGGAATCCTCTCCCCGGCATCCGTTCTTGGTCGATTTGATCGTCACCCGGACGCCGTGGCGCGCAGCATTCCGGGAACGGCGGTCAGGAATTCAAGTGTCGGCGACCGAGCGGGGCATGCGACTGGTAATCACCGAGGCCCGCCAGCAATCCGGTGAACCAGGTTCAGAGCGCCCCGCTCTTCCTTTTTTGCAGATAGGAAGTCAGCTCGGCCCGCGCGATGTCGAAGTCCGCGCGTATCTTGCCGACATGCTGCGTACCGCGCGCGCGTAACTCCACTTCGGTCAACGCGTGAATCCGGCTGCAAGTGCGCGCCAGCTCGTCGGCGCCGATGCTTCCTGCAGATCCTTTGAGCGCATGGAGCAGCGAGCGCAGCTCGCCGAACCGCTTGGCCGTGACTGCTTCCTCCATACGGTCGATCAGAATCGCGTTGTCGTCGCTGAACACGCGAATTAGCTTTTCCATGAAGTCGGAGCGCGACCCCAATCCTTCGAGCAGGCCCAGGGTTTCGTAATTCAGGATTCCCGATGGCGCGTCCGCCGCGGATCGTGACTCGGATCTTGCCGCGGGCGCACTCTCCGCAGGCTGGCTTAATTTCACGATCGTATCGAGCAGGCGAGCCGCCTGTATGGGCTTGGTAAGGAAGGCGTCCGCGCCGTTCGCAAGCGCCTCCTGGCGCGCCTCCTCGGTGACGTCCGCGGAGAGGATGATCACCGGCGTGCGTGCCTGACCCGCTTCGAGCGCCCGCAATGCTCGTACTGCCTCTACCCCGCCCATCACGGGCATGTTTCGATCCAGCAATACCGCGTCGTATCGATCCTTTTCCAGCGCATCGAGCGCCTGATCGCCGTTCTCGACCATCGTCGCGGTGAAGCCGGCCCGCTCGAGCATCTTGCCGAGCACGGTCCGGTTGGTTGCATTGTCGTCGGCGACGAGAATATCGAGCGCGCGTACCGGCTCCTTGCGCCGCAGGTAGTCGCTGATGAATACGACACCCTCTCGCGGTTCCTCGGCGATGAAGGAGTGGAGCGCGTTGTAGAGGAGGCGCTTGTCGAGTGGCACCGGCAATGCCGCACCGAAGTGCCCCTGCACCAAGGGCATCCGATGCACCTCCGAGCCCTCGGGCGCGCACAGAACGAGCGGCAATCGGTCGCCCGCAAGTAGCCTGAACAGCCGCGCGACCCGGGTGTCCGCATCCGCGCTGGACTCGGCGTACAGCAGGCCGCACTGGAAAGGCCGCCCCTGCGACAACGCCGCGCTCGCGTGGGTCGCGGCGGACTCCGCATCCGGCACCGGAGTACATGCGCCGCCCCATCCCGCCACGATCGCGTCTACGTCCTTGACGCCGGCGATCGGGAACCCTATCAGCAGAACGCGCACACCAAGCAGCGCATCTGTCTCGGTCTCGAGCGCGCGCTCGACCGTCTCGAATTCGAGCTCGATCCAGAACGTGCTCCCGAGGCCGACTGCGCTTTCGAGGCCGATACTCCCGCCCATTAGCTCCACCAGCTGCTTGGAGATCGTGGTGCCGAGACCGGTGCCGCCGAACTTGCGCGTCACGCTCTGATCGGCCTGGGTAAAGCTCTCGAAGATGCGTCGCTGGTGCTCGGGCGCGATTCCGATGCCGGTATCGCGAATCGAGAACTTGAGACGCGCCATCCCGTTCGCGGCTTGCAATCGCGAAACGTGGAGCGTGACGCCGCCCTTTTCGGTGAACTTGACGGCGTTACCCAGCAGATTGATCAGCACCTGACGGAGATGGCCAGAATCCCCGCGTACGTAGGGAGGCACATCCGGCATGATGGAAACGACGAAGGAAAGGCCCTTGCGCTCCGCCTGGGGCTTCAAGACCAGCGTCGCGCCGTTTACCAGTGCGTAGAGATCGAATTCCTCCCGGGCGACGGTCAGCTTGCCGGCCTCGATCTTCGAGAAATCGAGGACATCCTCGACCAGCCCCAGCATCGCCCGCGACGAGGCGCCGATCGTACGCACCATTTCGGTCTGCTCGCCACCGAGGTGCGTGTCACGCAGGAGTTCGGTCATGCCGATGATCGCATTCAGCGGCGTTCGCATCTCGTGCGATATCGTCGAGACGAATCGGCGCTTGGCGACGTTCGCCGCCTCCGCCGTGTCCAGCGCGTCCGAGAGCCGGTTTACGAGCGTCAGCACGTACAGCGACACGCCGACCATGCCGATGATCAGGCTGATGCCGGCTCCGGTGTGCGCATGCCAGAACTCGCTGAACATGATCACCAGCGAGAATCCGACCACGCTCAGTACGAGGGTGTTGAGCAGGTAGAACCGGCCGTAACGGAAGCCGTTCCCGAAGATGATCCAGAGATAGACGACGTACAGCAGCATTCCGTCCACGCCCATCTGGATCATGAAGAAGCTCGCCGTCGCGCTGTCTGCGACCGCGCCGATCACGCGCCGTGTCGGCGACACCCCGGGCTGCACGAGGATGGAGCAGAAGATCCCGACGGACAACAGCACGAAAGCACCGAACGGCAGAAGCGACTGCATCGCTCCGCCGGTGTTCTCGCCCATCACATGCGGAACCAGCAGGTACACGCCCAGACCGAGGCCGAGCGCGACGCGCACGAGCGCCTGCTCGTGCTCCGTGTCAGGTCGATTCCTCAGCCTGTCACGAAGCCACACCAGTGGAGATTTGTGCGGTTCCATCATTCGATGGGAATGGCGCTCTGCGTCCCCGGCGGGACCGTGTCCTGCAGCTCTTCCTGGATGGCGAGTGCGTCGTTCCGCACGCGGATGAATGCATCCACCAGGACCGGATCGAAATGCGCACCGCTTTGGCTCTCGAGGTACTTCCGGGCCTCCTCGCTCAGCCAGGCCGCCTTGTATGGTCGCTTCGACGTCAGCGCGTCGTAGACGTCGGCAACCGCGACGATGCGCGCCGCGAGCGGGATATGATCGCCGACCAGTCCATATGGATACCCGGTCCCGTCGAATCTCTCGTGGTGGCCGAGGGCGATGAGCGCTCCCATGCGCAGGTACTTCGACGGGCTGTCCTTGAGGATCTCGTATCCGATCACCGGATGGCGCTGCATGATCCTCTGCTCGGCATCGGTGAGCGTGTCCGCCTTGAGCAAGATGTCGTCGGGAAGGCCTATTTTGCCGATGTCGTGCAGTGGCGCGGCGAGCTCGATCGTGTCGGACTCCTCCGCGGAAAGTCCTATCGCTTCCGCGATGAGGCGCGAGTAGCGTGCCATTCTGATGACGTGATTGCCGGTCTCCTCGTCGCGGAATTCACCCGCCTTCGCCAGGCGAAACAACGTTTCCTTTTCCCGGTGGCGCACCTCGCGCGTGGCGTCCTGCACCATCCCCTCGAGCAGCCGACCTTTGTCCTCCAGCGCCAGCTGCTGCCGGCGCAACGTGAGGAGATTGCGGCAGCGCGCGAGGCATTCGCGCGTGTCGATCGGTTTGGTGAGGAAGTCGGTGATTCCCGCGTCCAGCGCGGCGTAGCGCACGCGACGATCGTCATGGACCGTGATCATCACCATGGGAACGTGCCCGTATTCCGGCAACGTCCGGAGGCGACGAACGAACTCGATGCCGTCCATCTCCGGCATCTGGTAGTCGGCCAGTACCAGGTCCGCGGTGTGACTCGCCGCCCACCGCACCGCGTCCATCGGATTTTCGAACGCGGCGACGTGCACATGGGCGTCGACGCTCCGGACGACCTCTTCGAGAATGGCGCGCCCGGTGGACTGGTCATCGACCACCAGGACAGTGTTGCGAAACGACGGGACAACCCGGATTTTCGGCTTGGACATCCTGCACTTAGCCACAAAAGCGCGATCGACGAGCCTACTCCCAGCGAAGTAGCGAGTCTAGGTAATAAAGGCAGTTTTTGCCTCGCCTAGGCCAACGTTGGACCATGCCGGCGTCATAGGGAGAATATTGCGATGCACCACATTCCGGCTACGCGCGGACAACCAGCAATCGTGCCGCGCAAAGCAAAATGCCCCAGGGTGTCCCCTGGGGCGTTCACTTCGTAAGTTAGCCTGGCGGTGACCTACTTTGGCTCCGGTCGGCTGCGCCTTAACCATTGCACCACAGCGCAAAGGTTAGCCTGCACCTCGGGCAGCTTCGCAGCCCGCGCGTGCGCACGCTCAATCGGTCACCGCCCCAAAGCAAAACGCCCCAGGGTGTCCCCTGGGGCGTTCACTTCGTAAGTTAGCCTGGCGGTGACCTACTTTCGCGTGCGCAATGCACACTATCATCGGCGCCTCTCCGTTTCACGGTCCTGTTCGGGATGGGAAGGCGTGGGACCAGAGGGCTATTGCCACCAGGCATTTCGGTGGTCTACGGCCGGCGCCGCATAACGCGAGGCCCACCGAGACGCATTCGGGAAGAAGTCCGGGTTTGGTGAGGTCTCGATGCGCCTCCCCTCGATCCGGCAGGGGATGGCGCGACGTCAAGGCTTCGAGGTTATAGGATCAAGCCGCACGGGCAATTAGTACCGGTTAGCTTAACGCCTTGCAGCGCTTCCACATCCGGCCTATCAACGTGATGGTCTATCACGACCCTTCAGGGGGTTCGAGCCCCGGGACGTCTCATCTTGAGGCAAGCTTCCCGCTTAGATGCTTTCAGCGGTTATCTCTTCCGCACATAGCTACCCGGCGATGCGACTGGCGTCACAACCGGTACACCAGCGGTGCGTCCACTCCGGTCCTCTCGTACTAGGAGCAGCCCCTCTCAAACGTCCAACGCCCACGGTAGATAGGGACCAAACTGTCTCACGACGTTCTAAACCCAGCTCACGTACCACTTTAAATGGCGAACAGCCATACCCTTGGGACCGGCTACAGCCCCAGGATGTGATGAGCCGACATCGAGGTGCCAAACCTCCCCGTCGATATGAACTCTTGGGGGAGAT
>JBAVOG010000179.1:0-3483 GCA_049691875.1 Burkholderiales bacterium
AGAACGTGCCTGCGCACGTTCGAGCCGGCGAACGCCCGAAGCGTCCCTGCTTCGGGCCGGGCGGGGTGCCGCCGAAGGCGGCGGGGTGGTTGCGGCATTGGTCCAGTGCTCAACACCACCCCGTCCGCTGCGCGTCCACCCCGCCCGGCCCGACGCACAGAGGCATCGGGCGTTCGCCGGCTCGAACGTGCGCGGGCACGTTCTCGAAACCCCGGCTCACCCTCGGAGAGGAGGGGAAAAAAGAAAACATCCCCTGCTTTTCGAGGGTGAGGCGGGGAAGCTGCGCCGCAGCCGGGGTGGTTTTGAGCGCCCGCTTGACTCAGCCTATTGCGACAATCCGTCCGCCCTCGAGTCTCGGCACGACGGAAAGCACGGAAAGCTGCGCGGCGTGCTCGACCTCGCGTTCAAAGCCGCGCTCGACCATCATCCTGCCGACCCGGCAGTCGAGCAGGCTTGGCAGTGGATCGCGGGCACGGAACAGCAGGCGCGCGGCCCGCGCTGCGTCCGAGAAATCCGCCTGCTCGCCGAGCCTCTGCGCAATGAGCTCGACCAGATACCCTGCGCCGTAGAAGTCCTCGAAGTTGAAATTCCCCATCGAGCCGGCGCAGACGATGAGGATCGTCCGATCCGGATGGGCATCGAGGACGTGCTCGATGACCGCGCGGCCGTTGAGCAATGCCGCGGCGTAGACCTGCTCGGCGCCGGACATCGTCATGACTGCAACGGTGCCGTTCGTCGTGGAATAGACGACATGCTTGCCGGCTATGCCGTGGGCGAGCAGGGCCTGCGGCATCGGCGGCGCAAATCCGGGCAGCGTTTCGGCGTATAGCTCGCCCGCCAGCACCACCGAGTCCGGAGGGTGTCGTGCGCCCTCGGCGCGCGCAGCCGTCTCGTCGAGCGCCGGGGTCACTGCGCGGGCGCCGTGCGCCAGGGCCGTCGCGATGGTGGATGTCGCAAACAGGATGTCGAGGACGATCGCGATCTTGCCGGGCAGGCGGACCGTATCGATCTCCTCCTTGCGCCCGAGAACGTGGATCTTGTGGTTGAGGATCATCCTTCCGGGCCGCGTGTGCCCGGATGGCGGCGCCGGTACAGACCGACGCCCGTCATCTCCATCACAAGCTCCTGGTTCTGGTTGAAGACGTCCCAGCGGTGCCTGACGATGCCCATGTCGGGGCGGGTTCGCGAGGTCTTGGTCTCGAGCACCGTCATGCGCATCGCTATGGTGTCGCCCGGCCGCACGGGGATCAGCCAGCGCATCTCGTCGACGCCGGACGATCCCATGCTCGCGGCATCGAGCAGATAGGCGTCGCAGATCATGCGCATGCACAGGCTCGCGGTGTGCCAGCCGCTCGCGATGACGCCGTGGTAGATCGACTGCTTTGCCTTCTCCTCGTCGACATGGAAGGGCTGTGGGTCGAACCGGGAAGCGAACTCGACGATCTCTTCCTTCGAGAGGGTCGGCCCTTTCACCTCGATCATCTGCCCGGGCTCGAAGTCCTCGAAGTAGTACTTGAATGAATCGGTCATGGCGTTGCTTCCGGGCGAATCACTGCGGTCGGCGGAGAAAGAACTGAACACCGATCATGGAGAGCACGACCTCGTCGGCCTGGTTCAGCACTTCCCAGCGCCACGTCACGGCGCCCCGGTCGGGTTTGCTCGCCGACGGCCGCGACTCGAGCACGGTGGCCCGGTAGCGCAATGCATCGCCCGGACGAACGGGCCGGCTGAATCTCAACTCGTCGATTCCCGGCGAGCCGATGCACGAGCTCGCATTGAGGTAACCGTCGCACATCAGGCGCATCGCGACCGTTGCCGTGTGCCAGCCGCTCGCGATCAAACCGCCGAACGGCGAGGCGACGGCCGCCTGCTCGTCCGTGTGATAGCGCTGGGGATCGTGTTCGCGCGCGAACGACACGATCTCTTCCTTGGATAGCGATCGCGTCGGCGACTCGTACGTCCAGCCCGGCGTGAAGTCTTCCCAGTGATATCGAAAGGCCATGGCCAAACGCTTGCGGGGTGAAGGGTAGCGGGGTGAAGGGTGCGAAGCAGTGATGCCGGGTTACGAATATTTCGTCATGCGAAGCGTATTATACGACGGGTGTATGGTCGCTTCGCTGTGCCTTTGGTCGTGCCGCTTGTGCGCGGGATGATTGAACCGCGTTTCGCGCGCACGATCTGTGCCGCTCTCGCGCTGGCTGGCCTTCTGATCGGGGCGGCCGCCTGCGCCGCAGACCGGCTTCCCCGCCTGGGGGTCGATTCAGGCGCGGCGACAGTCTCCGGCGTTTCGTCGGGCGGCTACATTGCCGTGCAGTTCCACGTCGCTCATTCGTCCATCGTGAACGGGATCGGTGTGCTCGCCGCCGGACCCTACTACTGCGCACAAGGCAGTGTGTGGACGGCGACGTCCACGTGCATGGATCCGGGACCCTCGGCGCCGCCGCCCGATGCGAAAGCGCTCGCCGCCGTAGCCAGAGACCACGCGCGCGATGGTCGCATCGACGCCATCGAGAACCTGGCGCGATCGCGCGTCTGGCTCTTCACGGGGACGCGCGACGGCACGGTGACCTCCGCGGTCGTCATGGCGTTGCGCAAGTTCTACCTGCAGTTCGTGCCGGAGTCCGAAGTCGTGCTCGTCAGCGACGTCGCGGCCGGGCACGGCATGGTGACGGAGGATGCGGGCGGCCAATGTGGTTTGACCGATTCCCCATTCATCAACGACTGTGACTACGACGCGGCGGGCAAGCTGCTTGCGCATCTGCTCGGGCCGCTCGCCGCGCCGCGGCCGGAATCACCGGGCAGGCTCGTGAAGTTCGATCAACGCGAGTTTGCCGACGGCAACCCCTACTGGATCAGCATGGCGGACACGGGCTACGCATATGTTCCCGACGCGTGCCTGCGCGAGCGTTGCCGCGTGCACGTCGCATTCCACGGCTGCCGGCAGAACGCTGCGGCGATCGGCGAGCGGTTTGTGCGCGATTCCGGGTACAACCACTGGGCCGACACCAATCGCATCGTCGTGCTCTATCCACAGACCGTGGCCCGCAATGGCTGGGGCGGAGCGTGGTGGACATGGAACTACGTCGCCAATCCGCGCGCTTGCTGGGACTGGTGGGGTTACACCGGAACGCAGTACCACACGAAGCAGGGACCGCAGATCCGTGCGGTGAAGGCCATGCTCGATCGGCTCGCATTGCCGCGGGAGTGAGGGTGGGAAGAGGCGTGGAAAGGAACCACCCCGCTGCCTTCGGCCACTGCCCGCACCACCCCGGTGCTTCGCGCCACCCCGTCCGGCCCGAAGCGCAGAGGCTTCGGGCGTTCGCCGGCTCGAACGTGCGCAGGCACGTTCTCGAAACCCCGGCTCACCCTCGGAGCGGAGGGGAAGTGCTTCTCTCCCCTCCTTTTCAAGGAGGGGTGCCGCCGAAGGCGGCGGGGTGGTTACGAACTCGTGCCAGCGGGAACTTCCGGCGCCACCCTCTCGTA
>JBAVOG010000180.1:0-1917 GCA_049691875.1 Burkholderiales bacterium
GCGCCTGGCTCAAGCCGGCCTTGGCCGCGAACTGCCCCATGAGGATGAAGAGCGGCACGACCGTGAGCGAGATGCTCGAGAACTGCCAGTACGTTTCGGTCTTGAGGAAGCTCAGGAGCGCGGCCGTGCCGGTGATCGACACGTAGCCGGCCATCCCCACGGTCAGCATCGCCACGCCGATGGGGACGCGTATCGCAAGGAGAGCGAGCAGGGCGAGGAGCCCTGCGATTCCGATCTCGAGATCGCTCATGGGTGCGCCGGAGGCCGGCTATGCGTCATCGAAGAACCGGCCGGCGCGCGTTTCCGCGACGCTGCGCCAGATCGTGTAGACGACGACCACGACGAGGAACATCATCAGCAGGACCGACACGGGAAACGTCGTCCAGCGCGGGAAATTGATGGTCATCGTCCGCTCGGAATAGTGGTACATGTCCAGCCCGCCGAGGATCAGGCGCCAGGTGAGGATCACGCCGATCGCGAGATACAGCAGCGCACCGACTGCATCGCATATCGTCTTCGCGCGCGTGGGTGCGCGAACCATGAAGAAGTCCACGATCACGTTGCTGCGCGTGATCTGGCAATAGGGCAGAAAGGCGAAGATCGCGATGCCGATGCCGATCGAGACGAGCTCGAAGTCGCCGGCGATCGGTGCCGACAGCGCCGCGCGCCCGGTGACGCTTACCGCCGTCAGCCAGGCCATCGCGAACAGCATGAGACCGCCGAAGACGGCCAGGACGCGCGATATCGCGAACAGCACCCGACCCACCGGATCGGTGGGCGGGGCTGCAGAGCTCGAAGTCTCGGCCATCGTCGGCAATCGCCGCGCCGGCCGCCGGCCGGCGCGGCCGAAGGCCTGCTACTGCGAATACTTGTCGATCATCTTGCGGGCGTCGGCCACCATCGCCTCGCCGTCGACGCCTATGCCCTTCATCTCCGCGTACCAGCGGTCGAATACGGGCTGCGCCGCCTTCTTCATCTTGTCGACCTCGGCCAGGGAGATCGTATGGAACTTGTTCTTCGGCTTGGATTGCATGACTTTCATGCCGGGGATCTCGATCTCGGCCCAGTTCTGGCCGGCCCACTTCGCGATGTTGCGACCGGAGTTGTCGTCGATCACCTTCTTGAGATCGGGCGGCAGCTTCGCGTAGCTGTCCTTGTTCATCAGGAAGGTGAACACGTTCGTGCCGAGGCGCGGTTGCGGCCCGGCGAGCGTGGAGAAGTTGCTCACGAGGTCCTGCATCTTCACGGCCGGCGCGATCTCGTAGGGCAAGGTCACGCCGTCGATCACGCCCTTGGAGAGCGCGGGTGGAATCTCGTTCAGCGGCAGGCCGACGCCCGTCGCGCCGAGTGCCTCGAGCAGCCACACTCCGCCGCGCGAGGCTGCGCGGATCTTCTTGCCCTTGAGATCCGCCATCGCGAGGATGGGATCCTTGGTCTGGAACAGAAACCCGGCGTGCACGTGCAGGAGCAGCGGGTGATAGTCCTTGAGATCCGTCGTCAGGAGGTATTTTTCCTGAAAGTCCTGCAGCGCGAGCGTCGACGATAGCGGGTCCTTGTGGACGAACGGCAGCTCGAACGGCTCGACGCGCGGCATGCGGCCCGGCGTGAAACCCGGCAGGGTCCAGACGATGTCCACCACGCCGTCGCGAACCTGATCGAGAAGCTGCGGCGCCTTGCCCCCCAGCTGCATGGCCCAGTAGCCCTGAACCTTCAAGCGGCCGTTGGAGGCCTTCGCGATCCTTTCGGACCAGGGGATCAGGAACGTCTTGGGCGGATTGGCGACGGGCGGAACGAACGTGTGCAGCTTGAGAGTGATTTCCTGGGCTGCGGCCGGCCCCGCCATTGCAGCCGCCGCGAGCGCGGCAGCTCCGAGTGTGGTCATGCGACGGAAAAACATCATGCCTCCTCCTTCTGTGG
>JBAVOG010000181.1:0-15303 GCA_049691875.1 Burkholderiales bacterium
GCTCACGCGCCCGTTCAAGCGAGTGCCCGTGCATCCGCTGCGCACGTACGTGCAGCCGTCGCAGCCGATTCCGGTGTCCGCCTGGGACTACACCGATCCGGATGGATTGATGGCCGCATTCGAACTCGGTCAGCGCGATGCGGCACGGTGGTGCACGGAAGTCTTGCCGCGCACGGCGACGAGCGAGACGAAGTAGCCGGAAAGGCCTATCTTGGCGGGCATCGGCACAGCGTATCCTCAGCAAGTAGAACCTCCCTCATCCACATCGTACGAAACGCACCAGGAAAACCATGCCAACCGACGCCTTCCGGGAATCGCTTCCATTCATCCTGCGCTGGGAGGGCGGGTACGTCGACCATCCCGCGGACCCCGGCGGACGCACGAACAAAGGTGTGACGCAGAAGGTCTACGACGACTGGCGCGCCCGGCAGGGTCTCGCAACCCGGCACGTCAAGTCGATCGAGGACACCGAGGTGCAGGCGATCTACGAGGTCGGCTACTGGGTGCCCCCGCGTTGCGATCTGTTGCGGCGGCAACTCGATCTCGTGCAGTTCGATACGGCAGTCAACATGGGCGTCAGGCGCGCGGTCCGCATGCTGCAAGGCGCCGCGGGCTGCACGGTTGACGGCGATTTCGGGCCGATCACGGAGCGTACGGTTGACGCGTGCGACCTCGGCGACATGCTCGCGAGCTATTGCGACGCGCGCGAATTCTTCTACCGGGATCTCGCCGATCGTCGCCCGGAGATGAAGGTGTTCCTCAAGGGCTGGTTGAATCGGCTCAACGCCCTCCGGAACGAAGTCGGCCTCCCGGGCTACGAGGCGAGAGCCCCGCTGGATTTCGGCGACACCGCGTACATTGCCAGAGTCCCGGAATTCGACGACGAAGATTTCTAGAACTCGAGTCTGCGTCGCTGCCCGCTCGGAACACCGATTCACTGCTGCACCATCACCACGAAAAGGAAACGCCGCATGCCGCACGTCACCTTCATCCATGGCATGGCAAACAAGCCCCCCGCGGACGACCTGCTGCGCTTGTGGCGTAACGCACTGGCCGATGCGGAGACACCGCTTCCGCTCGGCGACATGGGCGTCAGCAGCTCGATGATCTACTGGGCCGATCTCCTCTACGAGAATCCGGACGATGATCTCTCGGCGTACGAGGGCGTGTTCGAGAACAGCGCGGAGGCGGTCGACGGCGGCGGGAGCGCCCCGCTTCCGGTGCCGCGCAACGCGGCAGAGGCCGCATTCGTCGCCCGCCTGCGTGCGAAGCTCACCACGCTCTCCGACGCCGAGCTCGACGCCGCGGCTCAACCGGCGGTGCCAGCCCATCCGCAGGGGACGCTCGAGCGTGTTCCGTTGCCCTGGTTCATCAAGAAGCGCGTTCTCAACGCGTACCTGCGCGACGTCCACCACTATCTCTTCAACGTGACGTTTGCGCCGCCGGGCCGCACTCCGGTGCCCATCCAGGACTCCATTCGCAAACGACTCGTCGCGGCGCTCGCCACCCCGGTGAGCCGGCCGCACATCGTGATCTCGCACAGCATGGGCACGCTGATCGCCTACGACTGCCTCAAGCGCGTCGCGGACAGCGCGGTCGTCGATGGATTGATCACGATCGGCAGCCCGCTGGGTCTCGACGAGATCCAGGACAAGCTGCAACCGGAGTGGAGCGGCACGGAAGGATTTCCCCGTGCGAAGGTAACGGGCGAATGGCTCAACTTCTTCGATCGGCTCGATCCGGTCTGCGGCTTCGATCCGCAGCTCGCGAACGATTACCGCGAGGGCGGCGCGGAAGCTGTCAAGGACATCGCGGTTCAGAACGACGGCGCCTGGCGTCACTCGATCTCGAAGTATCTGCGGCAGGGTACGGTCAGCGGTGCCATCCGGAAGGTGCTCGGGCTCTGAAGTATGTCGACATGAGCGACGACGCATGAGTGACGATACGACGCTAGACGAGCTCCGCGCGCGCGCGAAGAAGGCGCTTTCTCGCCTCGGCGGCGTGAGCACCGATGCGGACCTCGCCGATGCGAAGGCGCTGGTCGAGGAGCTGCGCAACGCCCGCGAGTACGACACCATGGGCCGCCTCGCCGAGGGGGTGACTCGCGCGGACCCGAAAGATCCGAAGAACCGCCGGCTCTACGCCCAGTACCTCATCGACACGGGCAAGGCGAGCGCGGCGATCGACATGCTGCGCCCGCTGGCGCAGCGACTCGCGAAGGGTCACCCGGAGCGGATCGAGGCGACCGGGCTCATCGGACGCGCTCACAAGCAGATCTTCTTCGACGCCGGCGACAAGACGAGCACGGGCGCGCGCGAGGCGCTCAAGCAGGCGATCACCGCCTATCGCGGCCCGTTCCAGCAGGATCCGGCCAACACCTGGCATGGCGTCAATCTGGTCGCGCTGCTCTCGCGCGCGCGGCGGCTGGGCGTGCGGGTCGCACAGGATCTTCAACCCGAAGACGTTGCGAAGCAGGTGATCGCGAGGCTCGAAGCAACACCGCCCGAAAAGCGCGACGAATGGTTTCCACAGACCCTTGCGGAAGCTTCCCTGGGCCTCGGGGATTGGGATGCCGTCGAGCGCAACGTCCGCGCCTATGTGAACGCGCCCACGGCCAAGGCGTTCCAGCTGGCCAGTACGCTGCGGCAATTCACCCAGGTCTGGGACCTGGAAACGGTGGACGATCGCGGTCGCGGGCTCGTCAACATCATGCGCGCACGCCTCATGCAACTCCCGGGCGGCGGACTGGAAGTCGGACCGCAGGAAGTCCAGCGCTTGCAGCGCCAGCCCACGCCGGACGCGAGCCAGCTCGAGGCCGTGCTCGGCAATCAGGGCGCCCAGACCTATCGGTGGTGGAAGACAGGTCTCGATCGTGCGCTGTCGGTCGGTGTGGTCCGTCAACGGCTCGGGAGTCGGCTCGGAACGGCTTTCCTCGTGCGTGCGGGGGATGTCGGCCACACTCCGCAGGACGAGCTGCTCGTGCTGACGAACTTTCATGTCGTCAACGAGCACGGTGCGAGTCCGGGCATCCGTCCCGAGGAAGCGGAGATCGTTTTCGAGGCCGCCGACCCAGGCCGGGCCTATACGGTCCAGGCGATCCTCTGGAGCTCGCCGCCCGACCATCACGATGCGAGCCTCCTGCGCCTCGCGACACCGGTGACGGGGATCGAGCCCCTGCCCATCGCCAAGGCCATGCCGATACTGGAGGAGACGGCGCGCGTCTACGTGATCGGCCATCCGGGCGGGCGCGACCTCGCATTCTCTTTTCAGGACAACGAGCTGCTCGATCACGAGGGCCCGCCGGACGGAAAGCCGCAGATTCCGGACGTGCGCCGCCTCCACTATCGCGCGCCCACCGAGGGCGGCAGCTCGGGCAGCCCGGTCTTCAACGCGCGACTCTGGGAAGTGGTCGCGCTCCACCACAAAGGCGGTAAGCTCGGCATGCCGAAACTCAACGGCAAGGAGGGCACCTACGCCGCGAACGAAGGGATTTCGCTCGAGTCGATCAAGGCGGCGATCGAAAGCGCCTGAACCGGCCGGGCGGAGTCAGTGGAAGAACTCGATCTCCTCGATCGCGCGCAACGCCGCGCAGTCCCCGTAGTACATCTCCTTCTCCCCCACGTGAAAGGTCACCGGGGCGTTCCAGTAGCAGGAAAAATCCACCTGTTCCGATTTGCCGTCCAGATACTGAATTTTCACGGTGTTATCGGGTAGAAATTGCACCCGCGTGATTTTCGCGAGCGGAAGGTCGACCCGCGATCCGAACTGGGTGACGGTCAACTTTCCACCTCCCATGGACATGCCCGATATCCTGTCGAACCGGAAGTTGCCGGCGGCGGTCTTCACTCTTCCCGCTCCGGTCTTGCCCGAGCTATCGCCGGACCCCTTGCCCTCCGTCTGAGGCGATGACGACGAGCTCGTGTGGTTGTAGCTCCAGTAGCCGATTCCTGCGACCACGAACAGCATTGCCGCCATCGCCAGCCTGTTGAGGAGTCCGAAACGCGACTTTGCCGGCCGCGCGCGCGACACGCCGGATCGCTCGCCACGCGTTGTAGCGGCTGTCTTTGCAGCCGAAGGCAATTCGGAGTTTTGCGATGCGCGGCCCAGCAAAGCACCGATGTCGCGAACAAGCTGCGCGAACTGCGGGGACGGGCGATCCGGTTGCCACTCCCTGAGATCACCCGCCTGGACGCCGCGAAATCCGATCGGCAGCTCCACGGTGTCGAGCAGAACGGGAACGAGATTCCCGCGCTGCTGACCTTCTTCTGCCTCTTCCATCACCCATCGCGACGCTACCGAGTGATGCGTCCACACGACGACGACACACTTCGCATCGCGCAGCGCCTGGCCGAGGTGACTGCGCCAAGACTGTCCGGCAGGAATGTGCCGATCCCAGAACACGGACCACCCCTGCTCCTGGACGGCCGCGACCAGCGGCCCGATTCGCGCCTCGTCCTCGCGCGCGTAGCTGAGAAAGATGTCAGCCATGATGTCGCCTGAGCAATTTGCTCGCGCGGTCATGATACGCGCGGTTCGACAGGAAGGTCCGGGAAAAGCGATCTGCTCTTGGCAAGTCGCGCGCGAGGCGAGTATTCTGACCGCGCATCTCCCAATCGGGACATCCTCCCAGGAGGGCTCGGCATGGCGGCACGATACGCGCTCATCGCACTGCTGACGGTTGCATGCGGGTCCGCCGCACCGGCGGCGCGCGCCGGCTACGAGGTGCTCGACCTGCTGGTCGGACACTGGGACGTCCGGGTGAAGACGCTGAAGCCCGTGCCCGCCGAAGTCACCTACAGTGAAAAATACGAGTGGGTGCTCGACCACAAGTATCTCCGCGGGCAGACATTTGGCAAGCCCGACGGAACCGAGGACATCAGCTTCGGCACCTACGACGCGAAGGCCGACGGTTATCCGCTCTGGATATTCTCGTCCACGGGGACTTTCACATACCTGGCACCAGCGACCTGGGATGCGCGCACTCGCACGATGGAGTGGAACAATCCTCCCGCGTCCGACGTGTACTACAACACCAAAGTTGTCTTCACCGACAAGGGGCGGCACTGGACGGTGCTGGTAAAGGACTGGAAAGGCGTGGTTCTGCTGCACCAGGAAGGCGGCGCCGTGCGACGTGGCAAGTGACATTCAAGCGGGGCCTCGCTCGGACAGTACGAGATGATCGAAGAAGTCACGCCCTGGATGCTGACCATACTGGTGCTGCTCGTCACCGGCTTGACTCCCGTTCTGACGTTGCTTCTTTCGGCGCTGCTGCTCTGGCGTTACCGTCGCGTGGTGATCCGCCAGATGGCCGTGAGCGGCGGCTTCGACGAACCGTTGATGGAAGCGCATGCAGCAACGGCGTCGCGCGAAGACGGCGCGCCGAGCGATCCGACTGACGGCGCGGAGCTCTTTCGCCACGCCGTGCGCGGACCCTGGCAGATCGCGCTGCGCTACGCCGGCGCGGGACTTGCCTTTGCGCTGGTCTTTGCCGTGGCGGCCAGCTTCGTCTATCCATACACCCTGGGACCGCTGAGCTACCTGCTCGCAATCTGGGTCTACTCTTGGCCAGTCGTCCCGGCGCTTCTGCTGATCGTGCCCGCCTCGTGGCACATACGAATCGCATACTTCGGTGCGTACTTCGCCGTGTTTCTGTTGATCGTCCTCTGGGCCGGCACGGTCCTCGACATTCCGGGCAGCCGCTTCGGCGCAATCGAGCTTCCCGCGCGCTCCTCCTCGACGCCATCGGCGATGCTGAAACTCTGGCTCGTCATCAATGGTGCCCCGACCCTGTTGATCCTGCTCTGCTTCAATCGCTGGGTGCGTGCCGTCGCGCCGCTCGTGCTGGTGCTCGTCACCATGGTGCTGTGTGGAGTAGTGGCGGGCTACCTCGGACTGTCTTTAAAGATAGGTTTCGAAGCCACTGTTGCGGCAGCGGTGGCGCTGGAAGTCCACCCCGGCTGGCTTGTGCTCGGCATCGTCCTCCTGTTCTTGGTGGCTTTCGCCGCAATCGGCTGGCTCCTGACGCGGTGGATCGCCAGCGCCTACCGGCGCGGGACGGTCAGCGATCAGTCGCTGACCCTCGATGCGCTGTGGCTGCTGTTTGCCAGCTATTACGGCATGTGGCTCGTGCTCGGCGGGCTATTATGGGCGGCAACCGCCGTGGTCGCTTTCGCTTTCTTCAAGCTCGCGCTGGCGCTCACCCGTCGGCTCGCCCCTCGCGCGCCGCAGGCGACCCGTGGCCTGACGTTCCTGCGGGTCTTCTCGCTCGGCCGACGCAGCGAACGACTGCTCGACACCGTGGCGAAGTACTGGCGATACGTCGGCAGCGTGCAGATGATCACCGGACCTGACGTGGCGCACAGCACGGTGCAGCCTCACCAGTTTCTCGATTTCCTCAGCCGCAAGCTCACGAGCCACTTCGTACGCGACGCCTCATCCCTGGCGCGCAGCGTGGCGGAAAGCGTCCGCACTGCCGATTCGGACGGACGGTATAGCGTCAACAGCTTCTTCTGCCAAGCCGACTCGTGGCAACGCGCCTTGCCGTTGCTCGTCCAGCGGGACGACGTGGTGCTGATGGACCTGCGCAGCTTCTCGCCGACCAATGCCGGGTGCATCCATGAGCTGCAGCACCTGGTCGGCAACGTGCCGCTCGACCGTTGCCTGTTCATCGTCGACGGGACGACAGACAACGCGTTTCTCGAGAGCACGCTGCGCGAAGCCTGGCAAGATCTGCCGCCCGACTCGCCGAACCGGCATCGCTCGCCGGACGAAACGCCGCTGAATCGCCTGGGCTCCGGGGCTGCAGCGCTCCGGGCGGTGGTGGAGCGGCTATGCAACGCCGGGGCGCTGTCCGTTGCGGTCCGATAATTCTCGGGTGGGCCGTGTATCAGCGCGAACGCCGCGCAGTCCTAGCGAAATTCCGCGCACGCATCCTCGCCGGCGTGCCCGGTCAGTAGCGGCGCATCGCGGACATCCGCAGCCGTCACGATGCTGCTCGCACCCAGGAGCTTCTCGCGGCACACCGACCCGACAAGGGTCCCGTCGCGCGCTCGTGCGAGCCACGCGATGTCCCACTCTTGGACGATGCCGCCCCGGGATGCGGTGATCACGTGGTTTCCGTCGGGTGCGAATGCCGCGAAGCCCGCCGGGCTTCCGCCGTCGTCGAACTGGGCGAGCAACTCGCCGGTTGCGACGTCCCACACCCGGGATGAGCGATCGGCCGAGGTGGTCACCAGCCGCGTGGCGGCGGCATCGAAGGCCGCTGAGCGCACGTCGGGGTCGAGCCCTTCGATGACCGCCACGGCCTGACGCCTCCCCACTTCCCACACGCGAGCCGTCCTGTCTTTGGACGTCGTCACGAGGCGCGCGCCGTCGGCGCTGAAGGCCACCGAGTTGACGGCACTCGCGTGCCCGGTCAATGCGCCGATCTCACGCCCGGACCGCGCATCCAGAAAGTGCGCCTCGTTGCCCTTCGCGCTCGCGATCGCCAGGAGCGTGCCGTCCGGGCTGAAAGCGGCCGCAACGACCGCACCGTCCTTGCGCGTGGCCGCATGCAGAGTCTTTCCGCTGTGCACGTCCCAGAACCGCACGGCTCCGTCCGCGGAGGCGGTCACTGCAACGTCGCCGCCGGGCGCGAAGGTCGCCGCGGTAATCGACTGCTCGTGCTCCAGGTAGGACATCAGCGGCTTGCCGGTTTCGGCATCGCGCAGCCGGACGAGGCCATCGCTCCACCCGACGAGCGTGCGCTTGCCCGCCGAATCGAGCGCGAGCGCGCTGACCGCCAAAGATGCGCGCTTCGATTCTTTCAGCGTCCGCGACGCGACGTCCCATAGCCTGTACGAGCCGTCTTTCGACACTTCGCCGGCCTGCTCGCCCGATTCATCGAGACCGGCGCGGAAGGGATGCATGCTGCCCGGAAAGCGCGCGATCTCCTTGCCGCTCTCGACTTCCCAGACACGAATGTCGCCGGCAAGGCCCACCGTGACGACGCGTTCTCCCTTGCCGTCGAGGTTCGCGAACAGGAAACCCTCTCCGCCCTCGAGGATCTCGCGCACCCGCTTTCCGCTCACCGCGTCCCAGACCAGCGCCACGTTGCCCGCCACCGTTACCGCCCGTGCCCCATCGGGGGAGAGAAAGGCAGAGCGCAACGGCCCGGGATGCGGCGCGAGGATCGCAATCTGGCGGCCGGTGTTCGCATTCCAGACCCGCGCGGTCCGATCCGCCGAGGCGGTGACCACGCGCGGGGCCCTGGTGGCAAACGCTACGAACGTGATCGCGTCGGTATGCCCGCTGAACGCGGCGACCTGGCGTCCGCTCTTGGCATCCCATATTCGCGCGACGTGGTCGGACGCGCGGGTCGCGATCAACTTTCCGTCCAGGCTGAAGGCGACGCCCTCCGCCGCGCCCCTGTGTCCTTCGAGGACGTACACGAGCTTGCCGGTGTCCGCCTGCCAGATGCGCGCGGTTCGATCCGCAGATGCCGTGGCAACGAGCTTCCGGTCGAGGCTCACGGATGCACCGAGTATCCGATCGGTGTGCCCCACCAACGTCGCCCGCACATGGCCTCTATCGGTGTCCGTGACGCGAACCGCATTCGGGCCGAAGCGCGTGACCAGCCCGAGGCCCGGCACTGCGAACAGGATCTCGTCCATCGGTCGTTCGACGTCAGTCGCGGCCTTGCCGTTCGCCAAGGCGAGCAACTCGATCGAGCGACCGCTCGCCAAGGCGAGGCGCCCACCGTCGGGTGTCATGGTGGCGTGGCTGATCGCTCGCGTCCCGCGATATAGCGCTGCGCGCGGAGGCGTGAGCTCCCAGATGCGTGCCGTGCCGTCGTCCGAAAAGGTTACTACGCGCGTCTCGTCGCGACTGAACGTCGACCGCCGGATGCTCTGGGTGTGCCCCGAGAGCACCGCCACCAGTTGTCCGGTGATGGCATTCCACAGTCGTGGCTCATTGTCACTCCCGCGCGTGAGCAGTCGCGTGCCGTCGCGGGTGAATTCGCGGACCGCCAAGTCGCCGGAATGACCGGACAGCGTGGCGATCACGCTGCCGTTCGCAGTATCCCAGAGCCGCGCCACGGCGCTCTCGTCGGTGGTCAGCAGCCGGGCGCCCTCGGGGCTGAATCTGTATCTGATGTGCCCGGTATGCCCCGCGAGGGTCGCAACGAACCGGCCGCTCGTGCTCCAGAGTTGCGGGGCACCGTCTTCGACGGGCGCGATGAGATACGCGCCGGTCGGGTCGGACGTGAGCGAGGTGCGCCCCTCGAAACTCAGCAGCGTCTTTCCAGTCGTCGCATCCCGGATCTGCTGACTATCCTTCGTCCTGACGAGAAGCAGCGCCCCGCCGCGCAGGAACGTCACCGATTGAATCGAAGCTTCGTTGCGAAGATCCGCCAGTGGGGCGCCGTCGACCGCTTCCCGGACCACGAAGTCGTTCTGACCGAACTTCATCAACAGCCGCTTGCCGTCGGAACTGAAGCTCAATTGGCGCAGCGGCTCGCCGGAGGCGGCGCGCAGCACGGCCACTGCCCGGCCGTCGGCAACATCCCACAGTCGTACCGCACCGTCAGCCGACAGGGTAACGAGACGCGCATCGTTTGAGGAGCGATACAAGCGCGACGCCGCACCGAGGTCCGCGAGCAGTGTGCCGGTCGACGTGTCCCAGAGGCGGGTCGCGTCACCGGCAGAATGCGTGACGAGCCGCGTTCCATCCTCGCTCAGCGCGAGTTGCGGCGCATGCTCGTGTCCGGCGAGCTTCGCGATCAGCTTCCCCGTCCTCGCGTCCCAGAGCAGCGGGACCTCGCTGCCGCGGTATGTGGCAATGCGCGGGCCGTCCGGCGCAATCCGCAAAGCCGGCGAACCGGCGTGGCCTTCGAGCGCGGCAACGAGCCGCCCGTCGGAAAAATCCCAGAGCCGTGGTGCACCGCGCTCGGCACGCGTGATCAGACGGCTGCCGCCTGCCAGCACGTTCGCCTGGACGACATTACCATCGTGCCCTTCCAGCTGAGCGATGACCCGGCCGGTCCGCGTCTCCCAGAGCAGCGGCGGCAGCATGCCGCCCCAGCTCACCGCGCGCGTACCGTCCGAGCTGAAGATGTGTTGGCTTCGGCCCTCGAGGCCGGACAGTTTTCCGAGGGCAGCTCCGCTCTTCAGATCCCAGAGCTGCACGGTCCCCGCCTTGCTGTCGTTCGCGATCAGGTACGCGCCATTCGACGTGAGCGCGGCGCGGGACACCAAGTCCTCCGGCAACTCGACGATCTGGACGCCCCGGAGCGCTTGCGTCGCACGGACGAGTTGCAACGATGCGGCGGGGTGCGCGGGCGACAGCAGACTGGACTGCGATGCAGCCAGCGACAACCGCAGTGCCCGACCGGTCTGGGCCACGGACCGAGACGTGAGAAATCCATCGCTGACGCGCTCTGCGTTCTGCGCGACGACGAAGGAAGTCTGCCTGGCGACATCGCGCGTCTGCTTCACGATCCACCATCCGGTTCCGGCGAGCACGACTGCCACGCCCGCCAACGCGATATTCGTCCAGCGCTGAAAGCGCGCGGTTCTTCCTTGCGCTTCCGCAGTGCGCTTCTGTTCCTCCTCGACCTGCGCCTGCTGCCGTGAGATCAGCGCGAGCTGTGCCTCACGCTCCGCGCGCGCGTCGTTGTCGCGCTTGCGGCACGCGACGAGATAGGCGACCCCTTCCTCGCCCAGCATGGCCTTGAAATCGGGCCATCGCATGAGCGCCTCGGCATCGTCCAGCCGCTCGCCGGTGTGCACCAGCCACTCGGCATCGGTGTCGTTGCGCGACCATTCGGCCGCGGTACGGCGCACGCCTTCCAGGTTGCGCAGGTCCGCCTCTTCCTCGTCAAGCCAGCTGCGCAACGGCGGCCACTGTCGAATCAGCGCTTCGTGAGCGACTTCGACGACGATGCTTTCCTGTTCGCCCTCTCGCACGCGTCGTCGGTCCTTGATGAGCAGGCGCTGCCTGACCAACCGGTCGATCAGCGGACGGGACGGTCCGGGAATGTCCTCCCATCGCGCGACCCGCCTCTTCCGCTCGCCGGTGTCCGGGTCGACCGACGCGAGCCACGGCACGAAGGCCACGCGCAGTAGATCGAGGCGCTCCCGCGCCTCCTCCGGCACCGGAGGTGCTTGCGTCGGCTCGGAAAACGCCGCCTCCACCGCGGCTTCGATGGAACCACGCAGTCCGCCCATGCGCTCGTAACCTTCGAGCGTCAACGCCCCGTCGGCACCGTGCTCAAGGTACAGACGCTGGAGCGTCAGGGCGAGCAAGGGCATTGCATCGGCGCCTTCCGCATCGGCCATCAGATGCTCGGTGAGCGCCGGGTCGATCGTGAGCTTGCGGCCGGACGCGGTATGGCGTGCAGCGGGACCCTCGATGACGCCCTTGAACTCGCCGCGTGCGACCGGCGGCAGATTGAAGAGCACTGTGGGAAGATTCTGCAGGCTGGGCTGAGACTGCATCAGGTCCAGCGAATCGGCGCGAATCGAGCCCAGCACGATCGTGTGCGGCACTTCCCCGCCATGCGCGTCCGCCGACACGAGCGGACCGAGATGCGCGACCAGCGCACCACCCTCGGCTCCGGCATCCGCGGCAAACAGTTCCTCGCCTTGATCGATGGGAATGACGAGCGTGGGCGGCGTGCCGGCGTCCTCGTGCACCCGCGGCCGCGCATCCCGTAGTTCGCGCAGGAGCCCCGCCAGACCGAGCGACTGCACGAGCGCGCCGCGCAATTGCGCGCGACTGCGATTCACTCCGCGCGCCTTGAACGCCCGTTCGAGGCTCGCGATCAATCCTTCACGGCCATTGATCGCAGCCCGCTCCGGCCGGATGACCGGCAGCGGCAGGAACTGACGATCGTCGCGCGCGAGGCGTGGCAACAGGCCGGCGCGCATGAACGAAGACTTCCCGGCGCCCGACGCGCCCACGATCACGAACAGATGCTCGATGCCGCGCTCGCGCGTGCGCCGCAGCTGGTCCAGGCCGCGCACGATCATCGCGTCACGTCCGAACAGCACCGCCGCGTCCTGCGCGTCGAGCGCGCGCAAGCCCGGATAGGGCGAGCGCTCCGGATCGTTCGCCGGCGGCCAGGGAAAGGTCGACGGGTCGAGCCCCGCGCGCTGCAGGCCGATGCGCAGGCGATCGAGACCGGCGCTCGCGAACCGGATGTCGGTGCGCGAAACATGCGGCGACTGTTCGACCGAATAAGTGCGTTGCTCGCTGCCCTGCACCAGGTCGCAGAGCTGCCACTCTGCGGTCATCTCCTCGGGCAGGTGGTCGAGTGGCGTGGACTCGATCAGAACGCCGAAGATCGCCTTTCCGAGTTGCTTGGCCAGCAGAAATTCGGCCAGGCACCAGCGCGAGCGCTGCCAGCTCGGCGAGATCAGGAAGAGAACCGCCTCGCACCGATCCGCGGCAGCCTTGAGTGCCGCCTGCCAGCGCTCGCCCGGCGCAAGACCTCGCTCGGGCGTGATGTCGAGAAAGTAATCGTCCCAGCCGGAGTCGGCGAGCCACTTCGCGATCGCAAGCGCAGCTGCATTGTCGCCGCTCGAATGGCTGATGAAGATCCTCGACATGCAGACGCGAGTGTACCGGCCCGCGCGCTCGCTCGTCATTCCCGCGCAAGCGGGAATCCAGCCAGCCCATCAATCCCGCGCGCCGTCGCTACGTAACCCTCGCCAGCTTCTGCAGCGAACGCATGCGCCACGGTATCGTGTTGTCCGGAAAAAGCCGCGGATACTCAGTGTAGCTGACCTCGCCGACATAGATATCGCCGCACGAATCGACCGCGAGCCCGTGCGGCGCGACGAACTTGCCGGTTTCCAGGCCCGGACCCGCCTCGCCGCCGAGCCGGGCGATGAGCTTGCCTTCCCCGTCGACGAACGACAGGCGCGGCCCGATGTTGGGGTGGTTCCGGTTCACTGCCGCACCCGGTCCGAGCTCCCCGATGACGAACTGCGGCTTCGGTCCGCGACAGCAATACAGGCCACACGGCCGGTGCATGTTGACCCATTGCGTCTCGTAGCGGCCGTTGCCGTCGAACACCTGGACGCGGTGGTTTTCGCGGTCGGCCACGTAGACCCACCCTTCCGGGTCCGTGGCGATGTTGTGCGCGATATTGAACTGTCCCGGATCAGTGCCCGGCTGACCCCAGGAGAGGAGCAGCTTCCCGTCCGGCGAAAATTTGTGTACCCGCGCGTTGCCGTACCCGTCGCTCACGTAGATGTCACCCCTGGGCGAGAGTGCCGTGTGCGTGCAGCGGTGAAACGGCTCGCCGCTCATGTACGGCGCCGGCTTGCCCGGAACGCCGATTTCGAGCAGCGCCTTGCCCTCCGTGGTGCACTTGCGCACGAAGTGGCCGCCGTCGTCGGTGCAATAGAGAATGTCGTTCGCGTCGATGTGCAGGCCGTGCGCGCGCGTGAACGCCCCCTCGCCCCAAGAGCGCAGGAAGTTCCCATCACGGTCGAACACGATCATCGGATGCTCGCCGCGATTGAACGCATAGACGCGGTCCTTGCTGTCGACCGCGACCGCGGCGACGTCCTTGAACTCCCACCCGTCGGGCAGCTTCGCCCAGTCCTCCACCACGCGGTAACGGTGCTCGCCGCTGCCCAGGATCGTTGTCATCGAACGGCTCCTCCGGGTCGCCTCGATCGTATGCGCGCGGGAGCGTAGCATGCTGCGACTTCCCCAGGGCGCGCGCGCTCGCGGCCCACGCACCGTGGGTATAGTGAGCCCTACGAGGCGCGCCGCGCGAACCGGCGCACGCCTGCCAACCCGACAAGGAGCAAGAGCAATGTGCCCGGCTCGGGAACTGGTAGCAGAAGGGTGGCGACCACACCGGCGTGATCGGAAAAGAGCAGGTTGCCTGCCACGCGGTCCAGGTCGGTATCGCCGATGACGTCCGCGGCGATCGCGGTGAGTCCGTCGCGGAAAAAGATGAAGTCGATCCGCTCGCTCAGGGCGGGTGGGTCCAGAAGATTCGGGTCGTTGCAGCAGGTGAGCCCTGCTCCGGACCCCGCCGCCAACCAGGCATCCCCGAATCCTCCAAGACCGGTCATGATGCCGTAGGTCGTACCGCCAGTTGCCGGCGAATTGAAGTCGCCGACCAAAATGAGTGGAAGCCCCGCACTTCCCTGCGCCCCCGCCAGGGCCAGGAGCTCCAAACCTTGCCCCGCATTGATCGGTTCGACGTTCGGCTCGAGATGCGTATTCAGAAACCGGAACGCAACCCCGTCCACCTCCGCATCGACGGCTATCCAGCCTCGGGTCGAGGGGATCGGGAAGAAGGGCGGGCCGAGATTCGTGGTGAAACCGGCACCTGTGGAATTCAATACCGTCACGTCGTTGCGGACCAGGATCACGTCCCGGTCCGTCAGCCGCACGTCTTGAAGGAGAGGCTGCGCGTTCGGCACCGGGGTCACCGTCGTCAGCTCGGCGTCGAAAGCCGAGTGCTGGGCCACCACCGAGTAGTTCAGGCCCCGCGCTGCCAGCTCGCTCTGAAGGATCCCGAGGAAATCGTAGGCTACGTTCGTGGCGGGCGCGGGATCGACCGGACCTGTCCGCCACAGTGCAACCTCCTGGAGGCCGATGACGTGCGGCTGGGTCGCCTCGATCTGAGCAGCGATCCCGGTCGCGCGGGCCGAGAAATCGGTCGCCTGCACCTGACCGAACAGAGCGCCCGCGGCGAGGCCGATATCGAGGGGGTTCGGCGGCGACTGGATAATGGCGCTGGTTACAGGCTCCAGGTCCCCGCCCACGTAGACGTTGTACGTCATGACCGTCACGGTGGGAACCGCTCGCGCCATTCCCGGACCAGTCAGGAGCGCGGCAATCAGGATGTACCGGAGCGTCGACCTCTTCACGTGGCGTCCCTCCTTCAGCGACCACCATCGTCCCTGGCCAGAACCTCCAACGCGGCGCCATCGATGGACGTCGCACTTGGCGGGGCGAGGGTGGATGCAAGATTCGTTCCGAACTGGACGCGATCAGGGGCGGTAGCTGGGAAGGTGGGTCCATCTGCTTGCCCACAAAGCACTATTTTCAGCCACAGATGCCGGAAGATCGCAAATTGGCAAGCAAGGTGGAACGCGAATTGGGGAGACTTTGTTAAAGCGTCCGACGGGATTCCACCCGCATGGCCGCGAGCACTCCTCAGCCTTCCCGCAACGATGTCCGAGCCGAGACGAGCCGTGGCGGACGTTCCGGGCCCGGCAAAGATGATGAGCAGCCACAAAACAGCTCCGCGTCGGTAACCTCTCGGGGGATTACGTGGCAATATCCGCCGCC
>JBAVOG010000182.1:0-4380 GCA_049691875.1 Burkholderiales bacterium
CACAGCCCGGCCGGCGCCTTGGGCGCCGGCCGGTCAGGATTGGACGCTAGTTGGTGTCCCGGATCCGCTTGAGCAGCGCGGCGTGCGTCGCGCCGTACTTGTCGCGCACCGACTGAGTCGCGTTGTAGAAGGCCTCCTTGTCGACCTCGACGAACTGGACGCCTGCGGCCTTCAGCTTGGCCTCCGACTCGCCCACCATCTTGTCCCAGAGCTGGCGCTGCTCGAGCTGGGCCTCGCGCGAGAGCTTCATGATGAGCGCCTGGTCTTCCTTCGAGAGCGTGTCCCAGGTGCGCTTCGAGAACACGAAGATCTCCGGAATGATCAGATGTCCGGTCAGATTGTAGACCTTGTCGATCTCGTAGTGCTTCTGGGTGAAGTACGTGGGCGGATTGTTTTCGGCGCCGTCCACGACGCCTGTCTGCAGCGCGCTGTAGAGCTCGTTGAAGCCCATCGAGATGCCGTTGCCGCCCATGGCGTTCATGGTGTCGACGAAGATCGGGTTCCCCATCATGCGGATCTTCTGGCCCTTCAGGTCGGCGGGCTTCCTCACCGGCACCTTCGCGTACACGTTGCGGGTGCCCGCGTCCATCCAGCCGAGCGCGACGAGCCGCGACTGCGGGCTCGCAGTGATCTTGTCCAACATCTCCTTGCCGATCGGGCCGTCGATCACCTTACGCATCTGCGCCTCGTCCTTGAAGACGAACGGCAGGTTAAACACGTTCAGCTCTTCCACCACGGGTCCCATCGGCCCGACCGAGATCCGGGCGATCTGCAGCGCGCCGACCTGCGCCTGCTCGATCATCTCCTTCTCTCCGCCGAGTTGCATCGAAGGGTACATCTGGATCGAGAGACGCCCGTTGGTCTGCGCCTCGAGTTTCTTGCCCATGCGCACGATCGCCTCGACGGTCGGGTAGCCGAGCGGATGGACATCGGACGCCTTCAACACCATCTTCTGCTGCGCGCCGACGAGGCCGGGCGCACCGAGCAGCGCGGCACCGGCGGCAAGCGCGCAGGACCACGCGAAAATTTCGCGACGCGATTTCATCTACTTCCTCCTTGGGTGGACGGACGGTCGGATCTTCTGTTATTAACCGTCTGGGTAAAACGCTACCAGAAGCGCGACACCGGAACAAGCTTCCTCTGCATTGTTGGCGGCCAACCATGACCACGATCCTGTTGACGCACCCGTCTGCCGCCCGCGCGGGCTATTACGGCGAACGTGCGCTGGCGGGACTCTGCGAGCTGGGCGATGTCCTCCTCAATCCGCTCGACCGCATGATGACCGCCGAGGAGCTGATTGATGCGGCGCAGCAGGCCGACTTGATCGTGTGCGATCGCGAAACGCCGGGATATTCGGACGCCTTTGACCGGCTGCCCGGCCTCGTGGCCTTCCTGCGCGTGGCCGTGGACATCCGCAACATCGACGTCGACGCGGCGAGCCGGAACGGCGTCCTCGTGACGCACGCGAGCCCAGGGTTCGCGGCGGCCGTTACTGAATGGATCATCGGTGCGATGGTCGATCTCGCGCGGCATGTGATCGACTATGCGACCGAATATCGCGCAACCGGCCACCAGCCCAAAGCGCGCATGGGGCGCCAGCTGCGCGGGGCGACGCTCGGCGTCATCGGCTACGGCGCTATCGGCCGCTATCTGTGCCAGGCCGGGCACGCACTCGGCATGCGGGTACTGGCGAACGATCCCCACGCAAAGATCGCCGATTCCCATGTTAAGCAAGTGGGCCTCGAGGCGTTGCTTGCCGAGGCGGACTTCGTGGTGCCGCTTGCGGTCGCGACTCCGGCGACGGAGAACCTGATCGACGCTGCCGCATTCGCGCGCATGAAACCGGGCGCGTTTTTCATCAACGCGAGTCGCGGCAACCTCGTCGACGAGGCGGCGCTCGTCGCAGCGCTCCAGGCAAAACACATCGCAGGCGCGGCGCTCGACGTCGGGCGTGCCCCGGACCAGATGCCCACGCCCGCACTTGCTGCGCGCGACGACGTGATCGCAACGCCGCACATCGCCGGGCTCACGCCCGAGGCAATCGAGCATCAGGCACTCGAGACGGTCGCGCAGGCCGGCGAGATCGTTGCCGGGCGCGTACCCCCGGGTGCGATCAATGCTGCGCACGCGACGCGCATTGCTGCGCGGCGCTGAATTTTTCGTGACGCAGCCGAACGAGGACCCCGTCATGGCCGAACCCCACACGCCGAAGCTGAAGACGCCCCCCGGCGCATGCGACACCCACATGCATTTTTACGACGCGGCGGCGCCCACTGCGCCGGGCGCGTTAATGCCGGGGAACTATTCCCTGCCGATGTACCGCGAGCTCCAGGCGCGGCTCGGGCTCGAGCGCGTGATCGTCGTGCAGCCCAACGCCTATCGCGACGACAATCGCGTCACGATGGATGCGGTGCATGCACTGGGCGATGCGGCAAAGGCGGTCGCGGTGGTGCGCGCTGACGTCGCGGATCAGGAGATCGAGCGGCTCACGCGCGCGGGGGCCGTGGCCCAGCGCTTCTTCAATTTCAGGAACGGCACGATTCCGCTCTCCGAGCTGGACGCGATCATGGCACGCGTGCATCCGTTCGGCTGGCACGCGAACATCCAGCTCGACGGGCGCGATTTGCCTCGGTATGAGGCGCAGATCAAGCGGTTGCCCGGCCGTTTCGTGATCGATCACGTCGGCAAGTACCTGGAACCCGTGCCGCCCGACCACGACGCTTTCAAGTCGCTGCTGCGGCTGGTGGACACTGGCCGGTGCTGGGTCAAGCTCTCGGCGCCCTACGAGACATCGAAGCGCGGTGCCCCGCGCTACGAGGACGTGGGTGCGCTCGCAGAGGCGCTCGTGAAGGCGGCGCCCGAGCGCATGCTCTGGGCGAGCAACTGGCCGCATCCGCAAGAGCCGCGGAACGCGATGCCCGACGACGCGATTCTTCTCGAGCTCCTGCTGGAGTGGGCGCCCGACGAGGCCGTGCAACGCAAGATCCTCGTGGACAATCCGGCCGAGCTCTACGGGTTTTGATCAGGACGCCGGATCACTGGGCATATGGCGAAGCTGGGTTTCGGCATCATCGGGCTCGGCATGGCGCTCGCGCCGCACGCGCGCAGCTTTCAGGATCTCGCGGATCGGGTGACCGTCCGTGGCGCGTACAGTCCGTCGGCGGAGCGACGACGGAGATTTTCGGCGCAGTACGGGCTTGCCGCCGTCGACTCGGTCGAGGCGCTCCTCGACGATCCGGAAATCCGGTGCGTGAGCGTGCTCACGCCTCCGCATACGCATCTCGAACTGGTGCGTCGTTGCGCAGCCGCCGGCAAACACATCCTGCTGGAAAAGCCGCTCGAGATCGACCTTGCGCGAGCGCACGAGGTGGTCGCGACATGCGAGCGGGCCGGCGTCGTGCTCGGCGTGTGCCTTCAGCACCGATATCGCCCCTCCGCGGTGCGGCTCGCGGCGTTGATGCGGGAGGGCTCGCTCGGCGCAATTGCGAATGCCGGCGCGGTCATGCGCCTGTGGCGCCCGCAGAGCTACTACGACGTGCCGGGCCGCGGTACCCGCGCACGTGATGGCGGCGGGGTGCTGCTCACGCAGGGCATCCACACGTTGGACCTCTTGCTCGAGTTCGCCGGCGCGCCCGCAGAAGTTGCGGCGTATGCGGTGACGACACCCGTGCACCGAATGGAAACCGAGGATTGCGTGGCCACGGCCGTGCGGTATGCGAGCGGCGCGATCGGCACGATCGACGCCACCACGGCCGCCTACCCGGGCGCGCCCGAGCGCATCGAGCTCGTGTGCGGCAGCGCCTCGGTGTCGCTCGTCGGAACGGGCCTGGAGGTGAGGTGGCACGACGGACGCGAAGAGCTGCTTGCTGCGCAATCCGGTCTCGCTGGCGCCGGCGCGAACCCGATGGACTTCCCGCACGAGTGGCATCGTGCACTGATCACCGACTTTTGCGATGCAGTCGAATCGGGCGGTACGCCGCAGGTGGGCGGGCCGGAAGCATTGCGCGTGCAATCCTTCATCGCGGCAATGCTCGAATCGGCGGCGCGGGGCGGCGCGCCGGTGAAAGTGCCGGCGGATTGACGATGGATGATGGAAGTTTCCCCTCCTCTCCGAGGGTGAGGCGGGGTTTCGAGCACGTGCCCGCGCACGTGCGAGCCGCCGAACGCCCGAAGCGTCCTCGCTTCGGGCCGGACGGGGTGGTTGCGAAGCAACCGGGGTGGCATCCCCTCCTTGAAAAGGAGGGGAAGAATAAAGAACCTGCTCACTACCCGCGCAATTCGTCCAGCAACTGCTCGCGCAGCGCGAACCGCTGCACCTTTCCGGTCGAGGTGCGCGGCAGCGCGGCGACCGCGCGGATCCAGCGTGGTTGGGAATGGCGG
>JBAVOG010000183.1:0-1782 GCA_049691875.1 Burkholderiales bacterium
TCCGTATGTGCAATCGGTACACGTCGCCCGCAGATGCGGACATGGAACGCTTCGGGCAGCTTCGACCGGGCCAGGCATGGCGGCAGATGGAAATCTTCCCGCGCCGCCAGGGACCGTTCATCCGTCACGACAACGACGGTTCGCGCGAACTCGTGATCGGGCAGTGGGGCCTGATCCCCTGGTTTGCCCGGGCGCCCCGGCTTGCCTACTCCACTAACAACGCCCGCTTCGAAGAGCTCGCAAGCAAGGCCTCGTTCAGGGGCCCTCGGGGGGACGGCAAGCGCTGCATCATTCCAGCGCTGTCGTTCGTCGAGCCAAATTGGGAGCAGGGCCGATGCGTCTGGTGGAGCTTCCGTCGAATCGATGGCAAGCCATGGGGTCTGGCGGGCTTGTGGAACACCTGGACAGACAGGGCCAGCGGCGAGGTCTACGAGTCGTATTCAATGCTCACCGTCAATGCTGACGACCACCCATTGATGTCTCGTATGCACAAGCCGGATCCGAACTACGGCCCGGACGAACAGGACAAGCGTTCCGTGGTCGCGATCGAGCGTGCCAACGTGGACCGCTGGCTGGAAGGAACCGTCGAGGAAGCTGGCGCAACGGTGGCCCCGCCCCGGGTTGAACTGATTGAGGCTGCGTGCGTCACTTGACCTTCCCAATTGGTGCGAGTTCTCGCGCGCCGCGCTCCGTCGACGCAAAGGCAGGCCGGCATTGCGCAGAGGTCCCACAACCGGAATGACTGAAGGAGCACCGATGCATTTCCATCTTCGTATTGCCCTCACCACCTTGGTCGTGTCTGCATTTCTGTGTGCCACCTCGCATGCTTCGGCAGCACAGACACTGAATGTCGCTTCCACACGGCAGGGTGTCACTGTTCCGTTGCTGGTCGATGCGCCACCGGATCCGCGTGCCGTCGTTCTTCTGTTTGCGGGCGGCAACGGTGGTGTGCAGTTTGCCAACGACGCCCCTTCAACGTTCGTTGCCAACTTCTTGGTTCGATCCCGGGGCGACTTCGTCGCCAATGGAATTGCCACCGCGGTTGTCGGCGCGAGTTCGGATCTTGGCGGGCCCGACTGGATGAGCGATTACTTCCGAAACTCACCTGAGCATGCCGCAGACATCGGTGCCGCGGTCGAGGCCCTGCGTGCCAGGTTCAAGCTTCCGATCTGGCTGGTCGGCACTAGCCGCGGTACTCTTTCCGCGGCGTCCGTCGCATTGAAGCTTGGCCGCCGTATCGACGGTGTGGTGCTCACGTCCGGCATGACCGATGTCAAGTCCATGGACATCGACCGCTTCGAGGTTCCTGTGCTGATCGTTCATCACGAGCGAGACACCTGCCGCGTTACCGATTACCGCGACCTGCGGCAGGTGACGAGCAAGCTCAAGGCGCAGCGCTCCGATGTCCTCAAGTTCAGCGGCGGGGACAATGAAGGCAAGGCTTGCGAAGCAATGGCCTACCATGGCTTCAACGGCATCGAGGCCGAGGTGATCAAGGCGATAGCGCAGTGGATTGCCCCCAAGTAGCCGCAGCGCGTGGAGTTCTTCTAACTCCTCCAAGGTGCTCACGCTACGCTCATCGCCTTGGGCGTCCGCTTCCGCGAGAACCCGACAGATTATTTTCCTCGCTCGAACGGACAACCCAAGATCAAGCGACGAATGCTTCCGGGCAATTGTCGCGCAGGACCCACGGTCCTCTCTTGGCCGCCTAACGTCCAAGTTGGCGAACCCGGCGGCATCTGGGAGGCTACGAACCTATGTACTTCCCGCACCCGTCCGAAC
>JBAVOG010000184.1:0-1527 GCA_049691875.1 Burkholderiales bacterium
CTGATCAGCTGCGCGAGATCCGGATTGCAGGTCAGCAGCCAGCGGCGCGGCGTGACGCCGTTGGTCTTGTTGTTGAAACGCTCGGGAAACATCTCCGCCAGATCCCTGACGGTCCTCTCGCGCAGCAGCTCGGAGTGAATGGCGGACACGCCGTTGGTGCTGTGTGCGCCGACGATCGCCAGATTCGCCATGCGCACATGCTTCACCGGACCCTCCTCGATCAGGCTCACGCGCGCGACTCGGCCTTCGTCGCCGGGGAAGCGAGCGCGGACGTCATCGCGCAGCCGCCGATCGATCTCCTCGATGATCTCGCGATGGCGCGGCAGCAGCAGCTCGAACCAGTCAAGCGGCCACTTTTCCAGGGCCTCTGGAAGCAGGGTGTGGTTCGTGTACGCCACGGTTCGTTGCGCGATTCCCCAGGCCTGATCCCATCCAAGCCGGGCCTCGTCGAGCAGGATGCGCATCAGCTCGGGAACGGCCAGTGCCGGGTGCGTATCGTTTAGCTGAATGGCGACCTTCTCGGGCAGCATCGCCCAATCGGCATTGCCACGCCGGAACCGCCGGAGCAGATCGGCCAGCGAGCAGGCGACGAGGAAATACTCCTGCAGAAACCGCAACCCCTTTCCAATGCTGGTGGAGTCGTCGGGGTACAGAACCCGCGTCAGGGACTCGGAGGCCAACGTCTCCGCCAACGCGCCCACGAAGTCGCCGCGGCTGAACCGCTGAAAGTCGAAGTAGTCCGGCGTGGCTGCTGCCCAGAGACGCAGCGTGTTGACGGTCTTGCCGCCATAGCCGATTACCGGCCGCTCGAACGGGATGCCGAGCAGGACCGAGGGCCGGCCTATGATCGGGTGCAGCTCGCCCGCCCGCAGCTCGAAGGAGCAGTTCAGCTTCACTTCCACCGCTTCATCCAGCCGCGTCACTTCCCACGGATCCGGCCGGCGCAACCAGTTGTCGGGCTGCTCGAACTGCCACCCGTCCTGGATGGTCTGCTTGAAGATGCCGTACTCGTAGCGCAGGCCGTAACCCATGCCTGGCAGCGCGAGAGTGGCCATGGAGTCCAGGAAGCAGGCGGCCAGGCGCCCGAGGCCGCCGTTCCCGAGCCCGGCATCGGGCTCCGCCTCGACCAATGCCGGGTCGACGTTGCTCTTCCCCTTTATCAGCTCGAGCACCACCTCGGCCAGTTGCGCGTTGACCGCGTTGTTCACCAGCGAGCGCCCGAGCAGGAACTCCATGGACAGGTAATAGACGCGCTTCGGGTTCTTTTGCTCGTAGGTCCTCTCGGTCAGCAGCCAGCGCTGCGAGATGACGTCGCGCAGCGACCTCGCCATCGCCTCGAACTGCTCGCGCGGCGTCGCCTTGAACGGGTCGATCACGTTGTCGAACAGCAGGTGCCGGTTGTAGAGGGCCTCGTCCGCGCCGGAGAACTGCACCGGCCCGCACCCGTACTGCTGGCGCAGCTCGTCAAAACGATCGTTCATGTGAACCTCCGAAGTCGTTGTCATTGCGGCAAGGGCACACCCTGAC
>JBAVOG010000185.1:0-4692 GCA_049691875.1 Burkholderiales bacterium
AGCGCCTGGTGGCACGCAGCGCCGCGCGCCGCGCGACGCCGGCAGAGCGCGCGAAGCTCACCCGGCTCGCGGATCAGTTCGAGCAGAGCGCGCGGGAGAACGACGACACCACCTTCATGCGCGTGGACCGGGCGTTCAACGAGCTCTGCGTCGCCGCCGCGCACAACGAGTTCGCAGCGGGCGCGATGGGGTTGATGCAGTCGCTTTCGCGCCGGTTCTGGTACCTGCACTACCAGCAGGCGGCGGATATGCCCGAGACCGCCAAGCTGCACGCGGACATAGCGCGGGCCATCGCCAAGGCCGACGAGGCAGGCGCGGCACATGCGACCGACCGGCTGCTCGACAAGATCGAACTGTTCACCCGTGCCACGATCAGCACGGACTTCTGACCGTCGCTGCCCGCGGGAGTCATCCCGCGGGCCAGAGGCCTGTCGCGCCGCAGCACGCGCACGCACGGACGCGCGCTTGAATTTCCGCGCGCACGGGAGGACAATCGGCGACCAACAAATATACATCTGATATGTTAGACCGCGGGCCGGGAAATCCGGCGCACCGGTCGGGTCCGGGTCGCGGTTCGTAAGATCGTCGGTTCGTCAGATCGGAATTGGTGGCTCGTACGTCGTAGTGAGCCGCAGCCCGTAAACGCCGGCAATATGAGGAGACAAGCGATGGGGCAACTCGGAGACAGCCTGGTCGAGCGACACACGATGGGCGAGCGCCAGCGCAAGTTCCGCGCTGAGTACATGTCGGAGGTCCATCCGCTCTACAACGGGCCCCTGCACATCGGCGTGATCTACGTCGTCGGCATCGCGGTCATCGCGTGGTGCGTGAGCCGGATGCAGGGTGCCACCTGGGAGTGGCTCCTGGTGGTTCCGGTGTTCGTTTTCTCCAACCTCTTCGAGTGGTGGATCCACAAGAACGTGATGCACCGCCTGGTCGACGTCTGGGCGCTCAGGGCGATCTACGACCGCCATACCCGGCAGCACCATCAGTACTTTACCGACAACGAGATGACGGTCGACGCCACGCGCGAATGGCGCATCATCTTCTTTCCGTGGCGCGCGCTGTTCACGTTCATGGCGCTCGGCACGCCGTTTGCGCTCCTGCTCGGCTGGCTCGTCAATCCGAACGCCGGCTACATCCTGATGGTCACGATCGTCGGACAGTACCTGATCTACGAAACCTTCCATTTCTGCTGCCACGTCCACGACAACTGGTTCGTGCGCTTCGCGCCGTTCATCAACACGATCCGGCGGCATCACACAGTGCACCACAGCCAGGGAATCATGATGGATGTCAACATGAATCTGACATTCCCGATCGCCGACTGGATCATGGGGACGAGCGACCTGAATCGCGGCGTGGTCGGGCACCTGCTCAACGGGTACAGCATGCAGCACGTGAAGCCCGAGCTACGCGCGAAGATCGAGAAGTTCATCAACGACGAGCGCCCTGGCACGGGGCAGCCCGAATCGGTCGCGCGAGCGGCGTGATCACCCAGAAATACAACCACTGAAGGAGGAGGAGACACATGAAGAAGCGCGACTTTCTGAAAGCAGGCGGCATGGCCGCGGCCGGCATGGCGTTCGCCGGTGGCGTGCAGGCGCAGCCGAGCGGACCGAGCTACAGCTGGAAAATGACCACCGCCTGGCCGGGCGGCCCGCTCATGGACATCGGCGCCAAGGCGTTTGCGCAGAAGCTGGAATTCCTGTCCGGCGGGCGCATGAAGATCCAGGTCTTCCCCGGCGGCGCGCTCGGCAACGCGCTCAAGGTGTCGGAGACGGTGAAGAACGGCGTGGCCGAGATGGGCCACACCTGGATGGGCTATGACTGGGGCGCCGACCCGACGACGGTGCTATTCGGCGGCTACGCGGGCAGTTTCGATACCGAGAAGATGCTGCACTGGATGTACGAGGCGGGTGGCGTCGACATGCAGCGCCAGTTCCGCGACGAGAAGTTCGGCGTGATTTCGATGCCGCTCTTCATCCGGACCGCGGAAGTGTTCCTGCATTCGCGCAAGCCCATTCGTACGCTCGACGATCTCAAGGGCCTCAAGATGCGCACCGCAGGTGCCTGGATCGAGATGTCCAAGGAGCTGGGTGCCTCGCCCGTGACCACGCCGGGCGGCGAGATCTATCCGGCCCTCGAGCGCGGTGTAATTGACGCCACCGAGTGGGGCACGCTGTGGGAGAACATCACACCGGGGTTCTACAAGGTCGCCAAGTACCTGATCATTCCCGGCGTGCACCAGCCTACCGCGCCATTCGAGCTGGTGATCAACAAGGACGTGTGGGGCAAACTCTCGCCGACCGATCGTCAGCTCATCGAGCAGACGGCGAAGCTCACGACGTTCGAGAGCTGGACCCGCATCGGCGAGGAGGATGCCAAGGCGCTGGCGTTCTACCGCAAGGAGGGCAACGAGATCATCGAGCTCCTGCCCGACGTGCAGTATCGCGCGCGTTCAGTGGCGTTCAAGTGGGCCGACAAGACCCGTGCGACCAATCCGACGTTCGACAAGGTGTTCAGGAGCCAGGTCGCGTTCGAGGAGCTCTGGACCGATGCGCCGCGCTACCGCAACGTGCAGACCGAGCCGGTCGCGAAGGTCCTCAAGGAGCTCAACATCAAGGTCTGAGCTGTCCCAACCGGGTGCCGGAATCCGGCCGGGAGCGTGCTCCCGCCGATTCCGGCATTTTTTGTAGCCCGTCCGGCCGCGACGCCCTGCGCCATGCATGCCCTGCTCAAGTTGCTCGACCGCATCACCGCGACGTCCGGTGCGCTAGTTGCATGGCTGGTGATCCCGCTGATCGCCGCCCTCTGTTACGAGGTCTTTTCGCGCTACGTGCTCGACGCACCGACGCTGTGGGCGTTCGAGGTCGGATACATGGTCATGGGCACGCACTTCCTGATCGGGATGGCCTACGCCCTGCGCACGGGCGACCACGTGCGCGTGGACTTCTTCTACGCGCGCGTGTCGGCGAGGAAGCAGGCCCTGATCGACACCTTCACCTACTTTGTGCTGCTTCTGCCGGTTGCAGGTTGGCTGACGCTCGGTTTCTGGGACAAGGTGACGAAAGCCTACGCGAGCCACGAGCGCTCCGGAATGTCGGCCTTCAATCCGGTGATCTGGCCGTTCCGGCTGGTGATGTGCACGGCATTCGCGTTGCTCTTTCTGCAGGCGCTCGCGCAGCTCATCCGCTGCGCAATGGTGCTTACCGGTCGGACTCCGCCCGGCGACGAGCGATGATCGAGTACCTGCCGCTCTTCATGCTCGCGACGATGTTCGTGCTCGTCTTCCTGGGCGTGCAGGTCGCATTCGCGCTGAGCGGCACCGCGCTCGTGTTCGGCTACATCGTCTTCCAGGGTGCGGTGATCTTCCAGTTCATGGAGAAGATCGAGGACATCGCGAGCAACTTCGTGCTCGCCGCGGTGCCGCTCTTCGTCTTCATGGGCACGATGCTCGAGCGATCCGGGATCGCCGAGGCGCTGTTTGAAGCGGTGCATCTGTGGACCCGACGCCTGCCCGGTGGGCTCGCGCTCGGCACCGTGATCATGTGCGTCATTTTCGCCGCCTCGACCGGCGTGATCGGCGCAACCGAAACCGTGGTGGGTCTGCTCGCCATCCCGGTGATGCTCAAGTACGGCTACGACAAGCCGCTCATCTGCGGCACCATCTGCGCGGGCGGGTCGCTCGGCACGATCATCCCGCCTTCGGTGGTGGTGGTGATCCTGGGGCCGGTGGCGAACGTATCGGTCGGCGACCTGTTTGCCGGGATGGTCTTCCCGGGGCTGATCATGGCAGGGCTCTACCTCGTATACATCCTCGCGCTGTGCGTGATCCGTCCGGCTGCCGGACCACGTATTCCGCCGAGCCCGTACGAGCCGCCGCTCGCGGCGCGGCTGCGGGTCACCGCGCACGCGCTCGTCCCGCCCCTCTTCATGATCTTCGCGGTGCTGGGTTCGATCATGCTCGGCTGGGCAGCGCCGACCGAGGCTGCCGCGCTGGGTGCCCTCGGCGCCATCCTGCTCACGCTGTTCTACGGGAAGTTCAGCCTGAGAATCCTGAATCAGGCGGTGTTCAAGACGCTGCGCATCACGGCGATGATCATGGCGATCCTCCTGGGAGGGACGGTCTTCACCGGCGTGTTCTTTGCCGCCGGCGGCATCGCCCTCACGAGCCAGTTCGTCGCATTCCTCGATCTCCACGCCTGGGCACTGCTCTTCCTGCTGCTCGGATTGTCCTTTCTCGCCGGGTTCGTGCTCGACTGGGTGTCGATCCTGCTGATATTCATCCCGATCTTCATGCCGCTGGTGACGGCCGCCGGCTTCAATCCGGTGTGGTTTTCGATCCTGTTCCTCATCATCATCCAGACGAGCTATCTCACGCCGCCGCTCGCGCCGGCGATCTTCTATCTGCGCGGCATCTCGCCTCCGTCCATCACGCTGGGCGACATGTACAAGGGCGTCGTGCCATTCATCCTGTTGCAGCTCCTCACGCTGGCGATCGTGATGGCGTACCCCGATACCGTTCTATGGCTGCCGTCGAAAATGCTAGGCTTCAAGTAGGCACCAGGAGACACTCATGGTTCCCACCGACAGGCGAAAATCGCTCGGGCATCACGTCGACGTGGCCGTCGCCGGGGGCGGCGCGGCCGGGGTCGCGGCGGCAGTGACTGCGGCGCGACAGGGCATGCG
>JBAVOG010000186.1:0-3655 GCA_049691875.1 Burkholderiales bacterium
GGCGCTCTCGGCCATGCGCCGCGCGCCGCACGAGGGGCAGAACCCGCGCCGCTTGCACGAGAAAGCGACAAGCTTCTCGTGCGCGCACTCGGCACAGCGCACGCGCAGAAACCCGTGTGCCAGAACGGCGCATTCGAGAAAGGCTTCGAACTCGTCCTTGACAAACCCGGGCACGCCCGTGCCGGCCCTGGCTTCGACCTGAGCGAGGAACGTCTCGAGGTGTTCGCGCACCAGGCAGTGCAGGATCGTCTCTTCCGGGCGCCGCCGCTCGTACCGGACCGTGTGCGCCGGCGCGGCGCGCAGCACGGCCTTGCGCTCCAGTCCCATCCGCACTGAAACGCGCGAGCCACGATCGCGCGGCACCGCGATCTCGCAGGCGACGCAAAAGGCGAGGCGAGGTCAACGACCGGCCCGGCAAGGGCATTGAAGAGAAGTTGTTCAGGGCCCAAGTAACCATCGAATGGACTCGATCACCTGGCGGGCGTGAATCACAGCAAGCGAGGCGCATATCGGTTGCAGCAGGACCAAAAAAGACTATATTTAGTCTTCCAGTTTCGGGAGCGCCCGCATGAAATACTCGACCCAGATCAGGCCCATCAGCTATCTGAAGGCCAATGCCGCTGAAGTCGTGCGGCAGCTTGCCGACAAGCGCGAGCCGCTCGTGATCACTCAGAACGGCGAGGCCAAGGCCGTGATCCAGGACGTCGCCTCTTACGAGGAGACCCAGGAGACCCTGGCGCTGCTCAAGATCCTCGCGCTTGGCAACCAGGAGATCGAGAAGGGCCGGGTAGTGCCGGCCGGCCAAGCGATCAAGCGCCTGCGGGGAAAAATGGCGCGCGGCTGATGCGCTACGAGGTCCTGCTGACGGAGGATGCCGAGCTGGACCTGGAGGAACTCTACGACCACGTTTCCGAACATGACGCGCCCGGCAAGGCCGAGGCGCTCTTGCATCGCGTCGAGCAGGTGATGGAGAGCCTCGCCGCGCTCCCGGAGCGGGGGTCGTACCCCAGGGAACTCTTGGCCTTGGGGATCCGGGAGTACCGACAAACGTTCTTCAAGCCGTATCGCATCATCTACCGCGTCGTTCGACCTCGCGTTTATATCCTGCTCATCGCCGACGGCAGGCGCAACATGCAAACGCTGCTTGCTCGGCGTCTGCTCGGCGCCTTGCGTTCTCGCCCGCGCACGCGAGTGCGCTGAGCCAGGTCGCCGGACCACTCGGCAACGACCTTCTCCAATTCGCACGTGCTACGCGAGAATTCCGGCGGCTTCCGGGGGTAAACTGACTACAGTTGGAGACGGTCGCTTTTGTAAGAGGTTGATGCTTCGACGAACACGCCCGAACTCGAAATCTGTTGTCCGGCTTGCCGGACCGGGGGTTCGAATCCCTCCCTCTCCGCCAGGATCAAGCTGTTGCGCGTGATTGCGCAACAGCTTTCTAGTTAAGTACCTTCTCCAATTTCTCGTCGGCGAAGGGTTTCAGACGTTGAAGGACCGAGCCACCGGGTGCGATCGAGTGCACGCGAGTGCCCTTGACCTTCAGAAGTTGCGCGACGCTCTTCATCGATCCTCCTTGCAACTACGGTCCCGCTCGAAGTATGGCTTTGTATTGATTGACTCCGCACGGATCGAGCGCTTCGCGCGTCGCGCCTGCGACGCGTGCGAGAGCTTCTAGCCTATACTCTTCCCGTCCCTGCGTAGAGCCGAACGGCGTATGAGCGCACATTGCTGTAACCCTGCGTCCGATGGGGTTCGCGCCGGCTACCGGCGCATTCTCTGGGTCGCGCTCGCCGTCAATCTGGCGATGTTCTTCGTGGAGCTCGTGGCAAGCGCACTCTCGGGGTCGTCGTCACTCGCAGCCGATGCGCTCGATTTTCTGGGCGATAGCGCGAACTATGCCGCGAGCCTCGGCGCGCTCGCGCTCGGCGGCTTGTGGGGCTCGCGCGTGGCGCTGGTGAAGGGCGTGGTGATGTGCGGCTTCGGCATCGCGGTGATTGCCTACGCGGGCTGGCGCGCGGTCCTCGGCGTGCCGCCCGAACCGCTCACCATGGGCGCGGTCGCCGTGGTTGCGCTGGGTGTGAACTTCGGTGTCGCGGCGCTGCTGTTTCGTTTTCGCGAGGGCGATGCCAACATGCGCTCGGTCTGGCTGTGCACCCGAAACGACGTGATTGCCAACCTCGCCGTGATCGCGGCCGCTGCCGGCGTGTTCGGGACCGGTTCCCTGTGGCCCGACTTCAGCGTCGCGGCGGTGCTCGCCGTGCTCGGCATCACGTCCGGCAGGGGGGTGATCGCGCACGCGCGGGTCGAGCTTGCCACGGCGCGCCGAGTGCAGCCATCCCGCTACGCGAACGAAGCGCCGCCGGGATAGGACGGGTCGGATTTGCCGCGCTCCCCGAGGGCGCCCGTCGCGACAAGAAACGCCCCGAACGGCAATCCGCCGGGCAGCCAGCGTTCGAGGAGCTGCGCACCAGGCCCACCGCTGGGGAGGAACACTGCGCTCGACACCGTGACATCGCGGGCGGGCGTCACCGCGAAGAGCGCTTTCGCCTCCGCAATCGTGTGCCAACGGGCACCGCGATATGCGCCACGTCCGCCGTGCCGGCCCTTCTGCAGAAAGAGCAGGCTGTGGCGATTGAGAAGACCGATTGCGAACCGCCGGCGCGTCACGCGCAGCATCTCGGCGAGCGCCTGCGACTCCTCGGCGACGAAGCACAGCGCTGCGACCGACACGCAGAGATCGAAGGAGCGGTCCGGGAACGGCAGGCGTCGGGCGTCGGCGGGGAGATAGCGCTCGCCGGCTGCGGCGTGAGTCCGGGCGAAGTCGAGCGCTCCCCGGTCGCCATCCACGCCCGTCACCGCGAGGCCGTCGCGGGCGAAGCGGCGGGTGAAATACCCCGTGCCGCAGCCGACATCGATCAGGCTTTCCGCCGGCGACGGGGCAAGCGCCTCGCAGAGGAGACGGCGTTCGATCTCGCCGATCCAGGCCCCGCGCGATGTGCGGTACCAGGCGTCGTATTGCTCGGGGCTCATGCGGGGCTCGGCTTGGCGGCGTTCGCTTGACATTCTCGGGCGGCCTCGCTATGGTACATTCCAATAATCGTTAGAATATCAGATGAATAGCGTAACGAGCAGGAAAATCAAAGACCTACTCTACGAGCAGGTCGCGCGAATCACGCAAGCCTTGGCGAGTCCGAAGCGGCTGGAGATCGTCGAGGTCCTCTGCCAGGGCGAAAAGACCGTGGAGAGCCTTGCGCGAAGCACCGACCTCGACATCCGGATGGCAAGCGCGCACCTGAAGCAGCTCAAGTCGGCGCGCCTGGTCGCCTCGCGCAAGGAGGGGCGCTACGTTCACTACCGGCTCGCCGACGAGGCGGTTGCGTCGCTCTGGGTGAGCCTCAGATCCGCCGCCGAAGGCCGGCTCGCCGAACTGCAAAACGTCATCCGCGACTTCGTGCGCGAGCCGCAGGCCCTCGCGCCGCTCGACCGGCGTGCGATGCTCGCCAAAGCCCGCGGCGGCGAGGTGATCGTCATCGACGTTCGTCCGGAGAGCGAGTATGCGGCCGGGCACCTGCCCCATGCGCGCTCCCTGCCGCTCGACGAGCTCGAGCGCAGGCTCGCCGAGCTGCCGCGCCGGACCGAGATTGTCGCCTACTGC
>JBAVOG010000187.1:0-8110 GCA_049691875.1 Burkholderiales bacterium
CCGTGGCCTCGCGGATGCTGCTCGGCTATCCGGAGGACTCGGTCGGTGCCTGGGCCGATCCGGACATCATCGCATTGCCGCCCGAGACGGAGATCCGCGACGCGGTCGCACGCGTGCGCGTCGGCACCACCGACACCGCCCGCATCCACGTCATCGGGCCAGGCGAGCGCCTCCTCGGGTTGGTCGAGATCGCCGCCCTGCTGCGCGCGCACGATACTGCGCAGCTCGGATCGGTGCTCGGCGAGCCCCCGGTCGTCCTGGCGGCTGTCGCCCCGCTGTCCGGGGCGGCGACGCATCGGGGCTGGGAGCAAACCGCTTCGCTTCCGGTCGTGGAACGCGGGGACCGGCTCGTCGGTGTGCTGCGCCGAGCGACCCTCGTGCGGGCGCTCGCACGCGGCACACGGGGCCCGCGCGAAACATCGTCGGAGACCCTTTCCGGAATGCTCACGCGCAGCTACTGGGACGCGCTCTCGGGACTGGTCGCCGTCACCGTGTCGCAATTACCGGGGACAACGCCGATGCATAGATCCACCGATGACCACTGAGGCACTTCCCGCGATCGCCGCGCTCAACCGGCGCTTCCTGATCGACTATCCGCACGAGGCCGCTCGACGCCTCGAGGCAATGTCTCCCGAGGACGCTGCCGCTTTGCTGGTTGCGCAGCCCGTGCACGCGGCGGTGCGCGCCTGGCAGGTGCTCGGCCCCGACGCCGCGCGCGCCGTGCTCGAGTTAGTCCCGGAAGTACTCGCGAAACGTCTGCTCTCCGACGCGGAGCCGATCGCGAGCGCGGCCGTGCTCGCCCAGCTCGATGAGAAGGATCGGGATGCGCGGCTGCGCACGCTGGATGCCCAGATCGCGCAGGAGCTGCGCCAGCTGCTCGATTACTCGGATGATTCGGCGGGACGCTTGATGGACCCGCGCGTGACCCCGCTCCGCGCGGGGCTGACAGTGGCCGAGGCACTCGCGCGGCTGCGCACGATCAAGCGGCGCGGCATGCGCGAGCTCTTCGTCGTGGACGACGAGGGCCGGCTCACCGGGCGGGTGGAGATCCAGGATCTCGCGGTGGCGGACGAAGCCCAACCGCTACGCGAGATCACGCGCGGCCTGATCGCCGTGGTGCAGGACCTCGACCCACGTGAGGACGTCGTGAACATCCTGCAGCAGCAGCCGATCACCGAGCTGCCCGTGGTGACGAGCGAGGGACGATTTGTCGGGGTCATCCGCCAGGCCGCGCTCATGTCCGCAATCGAGCAGGAAACCAGCGCGGACATCCAGACCATGGTCGGCGCGAGCCCGGACGAACGCGCCCTCTCGAGCCCGGCCTTCGCGGTGATCAAGCGTCTCCCCTGGCTGCAGATCAACTTGCTCACCGCATTTCTCGCGGCAGCCGTCGTGGGGCTTTTCGAGAACACGATCGCCAAGTTCACCGCGCTCGCCGTACTCCTGCCCGTGGTAGCCGGCCAGTCGGGCAACGCCGGCGCGCAGGCCCTCGCGGTGACGATGCGCGGGCTGTTCCTGCGCGAGATCAGCTTGCGCCACTGGCCCAAGGTCGTCTTCAAGGAGGCGGCGGTCGGGCTGACGAACGGCATTGCGGTGGCGTTGACCACCGCGCTCGGCGTGTACTTCTGGAGCCGCTCGACGGGCCTCGTCATCGTGATCTCGAGCGCCATGGTGATTTCCATGGTGATCGCGGGTATCGCGGGCGCGCTCGTGCCGATCATGTTGCGCCGGTTCGGGCAGGACCCCGCGCAGTCGTCCTCGATCGTGCTCACCACGGTCACCGACGTGGCCGGTTTCTTTTCCTTCCTGGGAATCGCGACGCTGCTCTCCGGTCTGCTCGAGATGACGACCTGACTTCAACCACCCCGTCTGCTACGCAGCCACCCCTCCTTGGAAAGGAGGGGAACGAACTGCGTCGCGTCAGGTCGTGCAGAAGATGACGATGTTCTCGTAGAGCAGCAACAGGTCGGTGCGCCGGTAGCCCGCCGCCGCTACAACGAGCACAGCGGTGCCCGCAATGCCGAGCGTGATCCACAGCGCGAGACGCTGTCGCCGGGTCACGTCGAGGCCGCTTCGCTGAGCCGCGCGATCGGCTGCTCCTTGATCGGGAGATTGAGCAGCATTGCGACCACGGATAGTCCGATGCAGATCGCCCAGACCACGTCGTAGCTGCCGGTGCGGTCGAAGAGATAGCCGCCGAGCCAGCCGCCCATGAACGCGCCGATCTGATGGAAAAGGAAGGCGACGCCACCGATCATGGCCATGTTGCGCACGCCGAACACGGTTGCCACGACGCCGTTCGTGAGGGGAACAGTCGAGAGCCAGAAAAAGCCCATCGCGATGCCAAAGATATAGGCCGATGCCGGGGTGATCGGCACGAGGAACGCGAAGAGCGCGATGATGACGCCGCGCGCCGCGTAGATCCCCGCGAGGAGCCACGGTTTCGGAAACCGCCCGCCCAGATATCCCGCCAGAAGCGAGCCGGCGATGTTGAAGAGACCGACCAGCGCCAGCACGATCATCCCGGTCTCGGGCGACATGCCGCGGTCGACGAGGAACGCGGGCAGGTGCAGGCCGATGAAGACCACCTGGAATCCGCATACGAAGTAGCCGAACGAGAGCAACCGGAAGCCGTTATGGCGATAGGCTTCGCCGAAGGCCGCGCGCACCGTCACGTCGGTCGGCTGGCGCGCGACGGCATGCTTTTCGTTCAAGGGCAGGGCCAGGGGCACCATCAGCGCGGCGATGGCGGCGATCGCGACGAGCGCGATGGCCCAGCCGAACCCCGAGATCAACGCCATCGAACCAGGCAGCATGATGAACTGGCCGGCCGAGCCGACCGCTCCGGCGATACCCATTCCGAGACTGCGCTTCTCCGGCGGCAGCGCGCGGCTCACGGCACCGAACACTATGGAAAAGGTTGTGCCGGAGAGGCCGAAGCCGATGAGGAAACCCGCGCTCACCGTCAGTAATCCCGGGGTGCTCGAGGCGGCCATCAGCACCAGGCCTGCGACGTACAGAATCGCGCCAACGATGATCGCGCGCCCTGCGCCGAACCGGTCCGCGATCGAGCCGGTGAACGGCTGCGCGATGCCCCAGACGAGGTTCTGAATGGCGATCGCGAAGGAAAACACTTCGCGCCCCCAGCCCATGTCGACGCTCATCGGCTGCAGGAACAGGCCGAACCCGTGGCGGATGCCGAGCGAGATCGCGAGGATGAGCGCGCCGCAGACGAGTACCGTAGTCGGAGAAATCGAGGTCTTGCCGGTCATGATGGGAAATTTCCGCGTCGAGTGTGCGGACTAGACGCGACGCGTCAATCCGACGAAGGCCCGATGATAGCGGCTTTCAGCCTCCCGACCGCGCTGCGCGGACTGGTGAGCACGGGGCACTTCAGCACCGCGGACACGGCCGGCGCTGCGCGCGCAGTGGAGAACTGGGCGAGCAGCACCACGTCGCAATCGGCGAGTTCGGCAACGCGCGCCGCGATGAGCCGATCGTGGCGCTCACCGTCGCCCGCGTCGAGCGCGTCCATGGCATCGGCAACGAAGATCGAGCGCAATCGCGCTTCCGGACGGCGCACCCCCGCGAGCGCCCGGAATTCCTCCGCCATCGGCGCGATGCTCGGCTCGAACGTCGCCGCCATGCCGACACGCGCGCCGCGTGCGAGCGCGTCCTCGAACATCGCCTCGTTCGGCTTGAGCACCGGGAACGCCCGTCCGGCCCGCGCCGCTTCGATCGCGGGACCGAACGCCGAGCACGTGAACAGCAATCCCGCCGCACCGATCGTCTCGGCGTAGTCTGTCAACGTCCTGACGCGCTCGAACATCGCGGGCTGGAGATCACGCGCCTTCGAGCGGTCGACGCCGAGCGAGTCGTCGAGCAGATTGACGCGCTCGGCATCCGGCCAGTCCGCGCGAAACGCGTCCTCGATCGGCTGCATCGCCACGCGCACCGCGTGCACGAGAACGATACGCGGTCGCGACGTGTTACCACCCATGAACCGTCCCTTTCCGCGGGACGTCGCATCGTGGATAGCATGCCCGCTGAGCCGGATTCTATGCCAGCCGACGCGGCAAGCCACGCGCGCTGTCCTAACTGCGCCGGAGCGTGCCGTTGTTCGCTAGCGTGATGTCGAAGCGCGCGGAAAGCTCGGAGACCCCCGCGATCGGCTCGAAGCGCACCAGCAGCAACTCGCGCGCTTTCGGATCGACGACGCTGCGCAATAGGAAGTCGTCGTCGTTCTGCGGAAAGCCGGCGATGTACATCTGCGTGGCGAGATAGGGAATGTCCCGGCCGGCGATGCGGAAGTGGATGTGCGGCGTACGGCCCGGATACGGCACCGGCTTGATCGTGCGGAAGCGATAGGCGCCGTCCGCGCCCGTGGTGAATACGCCGTAGCCCTGGAAGTTCGGATCGAGCGGCGCATTGCGGCCATCGCGCGGATGGTGGTAGCGGCCGAACGCATCGCACTGCCAGATCTCCACTTGCACGCCGCCCACCGGTCGCCCGCGCGCATCGAGCACGCGCCCGGAGAGAAGCGTGATCTCCCCCTTGGCGACGCCGGTGCCGCCCTTCACATGGACGAGATCCGCGTCGCGCTCGACCTCCGGACCGTAGGGATAGAAAGGCCCGAGCCCTTGCGACGGGGTGGCGATCTGTTCCGCGGCGCGCGCCCAGCGGGGCACGGCAATTGCAGCACCAGCCAGCGCCGCGGCGCCCGCGACGAGCAACTGTCGTCTGGATTTCTCAGCTGCAATCATGGAGGTTCCTTCGATGACGTTGGAGGACGCGCGCAGCGCAAGATGACGTTCGACGCCGGGATCCGGCGGAAGGTTCAATGGCATTCAATACGCCGGCTTGCTCCGGAAAAAACCGCTGCGGTCGATCGACTTGATGCGGATATCGCGCGTTTCGCCGTCCTGCAGGACCCTGAGCGGCACATCGGTGCCGGCTGGACCGAGCGCCCAGATCTTTCGGTAGAACTCGGCCCGGGTCGCAACCGCGTCCGATCCGACCGCCAGCACGATATCGCCCCGCTTCACGCCCGCAAGATCCGCCGGCCCGTCTTCCGACACGCCGAGGACGAAGAGCCGACCGTGGACGGACTCGGTGTTCAGGCCGAGCCACGGCCGCGGCGCCCCGGGCGCGCGTCCACGCGACTTGAGGTCGGACAGGATGGGCCTCACGAGATCGATGGGAACGAACATGTTGCCCGGGATCGGTTCACCGCCCGGACCGATATCGCGCACGAGCAGCGAGCCGATTCCCACCAGCTTGAATTCGCGATTGACGAGGGCCGCGCCCGCCCAGGCCATCGTCGGCGGCGCGACGAAGATCGCGCTGTCGAGCAGGTACTCCCATGCTCCGGTGAATTCCCGTCGCGACACGACGTACCCCACCGACGCCGCTTGTGCGCCGCCCCACGGCAGCACCATGACGGGCTCGCGCAGCGCGAGCGGATCCGACTCGCCGAACACGATCGGTTTCGCGTCGAGCGAGCCCTGCAGCTTGAGCAAGGCAAACCCGGTGGCGTGGTCGTAGCCAACGAGTTGCGCGGGGACGGTCTTGTTGTCGGCGCCGGTGACTTCGATCGCGTCGGGCTCCAGCACGAGATAGCCGATGGTCAGAACGTGGCCCTCGTCGTCGATCACCACGCCGGTGCCCTCGCGTTCGGCGCCGAGCGTCCGACTGGTGCGCGCGTCGGGAAGCACCTTCGTGCGCACTCGCACCACGGCGGAAATGAGCGCGTCCGCGCGCCGCTTCTTCTCGGCAGGATCGGATTCGCGCGCCGCACCGGATGACGGTGCGACATTCCGCTCTTTCTGCTGGGCGTGGACCGGCGCACCCGAGAGCAGCGCGAGAAAGATCGCAACGAGCGGCACGATCGTCTTCATGGCTGAACCCCTGCGGTCATGGCGACGGGACTGCATCCATTCTGGTCCCCGTCCGGGCGATTTACCAGCCCCGAGCGTGGCGATCCCCCCGCGTCACCGACGTGACATACGCGGGCAATACTAGCCCGCGAGAATGACACCAGCGCTCCTTCCCGCACCGCCCGAGGACCCTGCACATGCTGCCTGTCAACTTCCTCCGCGCCACGCTCATTGCGCTGGACCTTCCCCGCCATCTCGCCGACACCTACCCCACGCCTGACCGCGGCCGTGGCGCGAGCAAGCGAAATCGCCGCCGACATATCGTGCGGCACGCGCTCGCCCAGCCGCTCCGTCCGCCGGCCTGGCCTTTCCGGGCCGGCTGAAGGCGAATGCGGCACCTGCGCGTGGCGGCGTATGATCTCGGCCCATGGCCGACCGTCGTCGCCTCGATCTGTTCCTGAACGTCGCGCACACGCTCGACCACCTCCTCCTTTTGATCTTCCCGACGGTGGTGCTGGCGATCGCCGAGGAATGGAACCGCCCGTACAGTGAGCTTCTGCCCCTCGCGACCGGCGCATTCTTTGCGTTCGGCGCGGGCTCACTTCCTTCCGGCTGGCTCGCGGACCACTGGAGCCGCTCCGGGATGATCGCCGTGTTCTTCTTCGGCATCGGCGCTTCCGCGGTGCTGACCGGGTTCGCGAGTGGGCCGGTGTCGCTCGCTATCGGACTCACGCTGATCGGCGTGTTCGCGTCCATCTACCATCCGGTCGGCATCGCGATGCTGGTGTCGGGCAAGAAGAACGTCGGCAAGACACTCGGCGTCAATGGAGTCTACGGCAATGTGGGGCTCGCATTCGCGGCGCTGGCGTCCGGAGCGCTCGCGGATCTGATCAGCTGGCGCGCCGCATTCTTCGTGCCCGGCGCGCTGACGATCCTGCTCGGGTTCGGATATCTCGCCACCGCGCGCAACGCCCCGGCGACGGTCGTTGCGGTCCGCAAGACCGACGCCAGGCTCCCGCGCGCGCTGCTCGTGAGGATCTTCGCGGTGCTATGCGTCGCCGTGGTCGCGAACGGCATCATCTTCAATGCCGCCACGGTCGCGATGCCGAAGGTGTTCGACGAGCGGCTCAAGGCCCTGACCGACACCACGCTCGGCATCGGCCTGCTCGTGTGCATCACCTACCTCATTGCCGCAATGGCGCAGCTCGCGGTGGGGCACCTGATCGATCGGCGGCCGATCAAGGGCGTGTTCGTGCTGGTGCTCGTTGCGCAAGTACCGCTGATCTACGCCGCCGCCACGCTCTCGAACTACGCGATGCTCATCGTGGCGACGGCAATGATGTTCGCGGTGTTCGGCCAGATCCCGATCAACGATGCGATGGTCGCGCGCTATACGAACGAGGAATGGCGGGCGCGCGCCTACGCGGTGCGCTATGTGGTGTCGTTCGTCGGCAGCGCCGCAGCCGTGCCGCTCGTCGCGTACATCTTCCGCACGACCGGCGACTTCCAGGCACTGTTCCTGCTGCTCTCCGGGCTGGCCGCGATCGCGCTCGTCGCCGCGCTCGCCTTTCCCGGCGAACGCGCGTCGTCGGAGGTCATCGCCCCCGTGGCGCGCTGACCGCCGATCAGGCCGCCGCCAGAGTCTTCAGCGCAGGCTCGCGGATCGGCAGATTGACGATCGTCGCCATCGCCGCAAGCGCCATGTCCGCGTACCACATCCAGTCGTAGCTGCCGGTCGCGGCAAAAGCAATGCCGCCGAGCCAGGCACCGAAGAATCCGCCGACCTGGTGCGAGAACAGCGTGAAGCCGAACAGCGTCGCCAGGTAGCGCGTCCCGAAGAGCTTGCCCACCAGCCCTGCCGTCGGCGGCACGGTCGCCAGCCACGTCAGACCCATCCAGACCGAGAAGAGGACGATGGTGAGCTCCGTCTTCGGCGCAATCAGGAAAACCGCCACGCCGACACCGCGCGCGGCATAGAGCCATGCGAGCGTGAACTTCATCCGGAAGCGCTGAACGATGAGCCCGGACCCCACGCTGCCGACGATGTTGAAGAGCCCGATCACCGCGATCGACGTGCCGGCGAGCGCCGGCGGCAGCCCGCAGAGCTCGATCACCCCGGGCATGTGCGTGAGCAGGAAGGCGATGTGAAAGCCGCACACGAAGAATCCGGCGTTGAGCAGCCAGTAGCTCCGGTCGCGTGTTGCCGTCCGCATCGCCGCGCGCAGTCCGGGCGC
>JBAVOG010000188.1:0-2741 GCA_049691875.1 Burkholderiales bacterium
GCCTCAAGGAGCTCGAGCTTGAGAACCGCGACCTCATGATCACGACCCGGGCCAAGGACATGTTCATCGAGCAGCTGCAGAAGGATCGCGAGGCCTTCGTCCACGAGCTGTCAACGGCGGAGCAAAAACCAGCCACGTGGCGGCGCAAAAGTCTGCCACTTTGGGTTGGGATCTGACGCTGGGAATGGATGAGCGCCTTGGCCCGCGAGCTCTCCATGTAGCTGGCGCGGGCCAAGGCGCTTTGGCCCCTCAGGACCAGTCCGCGGGGGGGTCAGGCTTCGGCCTTGGTCTTTCGCGCCTTGCTTTGGCTGAGGCGATAGCTGTCGCCGTTCATCTCGAGGATGTTGACATGGTGCGTCAGCCGGTCGAGCAGCGCGCCGGTGAGGCGCTCGGCGCCGAAGGTTTCGGTCCATTCGTCGAAGGGCAGGTTGCTGGTGATCAGCGTGGCGCCGCGTTCATAGCGTTGGGAGATCAGCTCGAACAGCAACTCCGCGCCGGTTTTGCTAAGCGGCACGAAGCCCAGTTCATCGATGATCAGCAACTGGTGGCCCGCCATCTGTTTTTGCAGGCGCAAGAGCCGCCGTTCGTCGCGGGCCTCCATGAGTTCATGGACGAGCGCGGCGGCGGTGGTGAAGCCGACGGACAGGCCCTTCTGGCAGGCGGCCAGACCGAGCCCGAGAGCCGCATGGGTCTTGCCCGTGCCGCTCGGGCCGAGAGCGATGACATTCTCGCGCCGCTCGATCCATTCGCAGCGGGCCAGTTCCAGCACCTGCATCTTGTTTAGCGCCGGGATGGCCTTGAAGTCGAAGCTGTCGAGGCTTTTGACGGCGGGGAATTTCGCGGCCTTGATCCGGCGTTCGATCATGCGCCGTTCGCGATCGATCAGTTCCAGCTCCACAAGCCGCGTGAGGAACTGGACATGGTCGAGCCCTTCAGCCGCGCACTGGCGGGCCAGCTTGTCGTATTCCCGCAGGAATGTCGGCAACCTCAGCGTCTTGAGGTGATGGGCGAGCAAGAGCCTGGGGGCGTCGCTCATGTCGCATCTCCGGACACCAGGCACAGGTAACTGGCGGCCGAGGTCTTCGCGACATTGGCGCGGGGCAGATAGGGATAGACGTCGAGGTCGAGTTTTGGCGGCCGCTTCTCCACATGGCACAGCACGAGATGCTTGATGGCGTCGAAGCCCACGGCACCCATGCGCAGCGCGGTCTTGATGGCGACATGCAAGTCGTCCAGATCGAACGTCTCCAGCAACCGCAACACCTGCACGTATTCTCGGCGCCCGGCCTTGATCATCCGCGCCTCCATCAGCCGGCGCAGGGTCTGGAACTCTGTCGGAAGATCCCATTCGGCCAGCGGCGCGGCCTGATCCAAGGCACCGATCTTCTTCTCCAGCAGGGGCAGGTAGTGGACCGGGTCAAAGACCATGTCCTCGCGATCGTAGCACCGGCAATGACGGGCAATGATCTCCCCGCCGCAGCCGATCACCACCTGATCGACATAGCCGCGCACCCAGACGTCCCGGTGGCCATAGGCGACGGGCACGGAATAGTCGTTGGTTTTATAGCGGACCAGCGCCTGCGAACTCACCCGCCCGGTCGCCTGATCGCAGGCGTCGAAGGGCGCGGGCGGAAGCTCGGCCATTGCCTCCAGATCCCGCTGTAACCGCTCGCCGATCGTCTCGCCATGACCGCGCAAGATGTCCCCGTGACGCTTGCGGCATTGCTCTTCCAGCCAGACGTTGAAGGCGTCCCAGGACGCAAATCGCGGCAGCGGAACCATGAAGGTACGCCGCGCCCAGCCTACCAACCCCTCGACGCTCCCCTTGTCGTTCCCCTTGCCGGGGCGCCCGTAGCGGTCGTCGATCAGGTAATGTGACAAGAACCCGCTGAATAGCCGTGACCGCTTCCGTGTCCCGTCGGGCAGGATGCGCGCCACCAGGCAGCGGTCGTTGTCATAGAGCGCGGACCGCGGCACGCGACCGAAAAAGGCGAAGGCGTGAACGTGACCGTCCACCCAGGCCTCGGCGGTGGCCGCCGGATAGGCCCGGACGTAGCAGGCGCCACTGTGCGGTAAGTCGAGGGCGAAAAAATGCGCCTTCCGCTCAACACCACCGATCACCACCAGCGCCTCGCCAAAATCAACCTGCGCCTGCCCGGGCGGGTGATGCAGTGGCACAAACATCTCTCGCCCGCGACGCTGATGCTCGCGCACGTAATCCTTCACGATGGTGTAGCCGCCGCTGAACCCATACTCATCGCGAAGCCGATCGAAAACCCGCTTGGCGGTGTGACGCTGCTTGCGGTGCTGGCCGAGATCGTCACCAAGCCACCGGTCAATGATCTCCGTGAAACCGTCCAGCTTCGGCCGCTTGACCGGCGCCGTGCGCCGATACCCCGGCGGAGCCGAAAAGCTCACCATCTTCTTCACGCTCTCACGCGAAATCCCGAAATGACGCGACGCCGCGCGCACGCTCATGCCGTCCCGACAGGCAAGACGGACCTTCCGATAAAGTTCCACGGTGAATATGCCCCCGCCCTCCCCGTCACCAGAAAGGGCAAAAGTGGCCGACTTTTACGCCGCCCGCAGCAGGACAATCCCGCCGCTACCGTGGCAGACTTTTGCACCGCCGATTACACACGTTCGGCTTGTTCCTCGGCGACATTGTCCAGGATTTCGATGAAGTCCGCTTGATCAATTTCATTGCGCTTGGGAATAGCCACCCGAGCGAGGAAATCAGA
>JBAVOG010000189.1:0-3009 GCA_049691875.1 Burkholderiales bacterium
TCGCGGCGCAGTTGATCGGCACGAATGGTCCGTCGGCGCGATGGCTGGCATAGTGCAGGCCGAGCGCGACGAGCTCCTTGCCGGTGCCACTCTCGCCCTGAATGAGCACGTTCGCGTCGGAAGGCGCGACCTTGCCGATGAGCTCGACGACCCGCCTGATTCCGTCGCTATCGCCGATGATCTGGCGCGACGAATGCGCGGTTCGCAAGTTGCGCTTGAGGATCGCGTTTTCGCGACTGATGCGACGCTCGTTCAGCGCCCGCTCGATCGCATGCAGAAATTCGGCGTTGTCGAAAGGCTTGATGACGTAATCGATCGCACCGGTCCTGAGCGCATCGATCGCGCTTTCCACGGAGGAGTAGCTGGTCATCAGGATGATCGGGACTTCGGGCTTCGCCTCCTTGATCAATTGGATCGCCTCGAGCCCGGTGCCGTCCGGAAGCTTGAGGTCGGTGATCACCAGATCCACATCGGTCGCTGCGATCGCGCGCACACCGGCGCGCAGGCCGGAGAAATGTTCCGTTCGATAGCCTTCGCCCGCGAGCAGCAGCTGGATGACTTCGGCGAGTCCCAGGTCGTCGTCTATGATCGCGATTCGGTCACGCTGCATCGACATCGGCCCATTCATGGCTGAATCTCCCTGCACGGCGGCAATTCGATGGTGAAGCAGGCGCCGCCCTCGGGATTGTTGGACGCTCGGAGCTCGCCGCCCAGCTCGTGCACGATAACGTAGCTGATCGCCAGGCCGAGCCCGGTGCCCTCGGCATCGGTCTTGGTACTGAAAAACGGCTCGAACACCCGCTCAAGATGGTCGCCCGGGATGCCCGGCCCGGTGTCGCGGATCGCGAGCTCGATCATTCCATCGGCGCGGATCTCGGTGACCGCGCTCACGGTACCGGTCCCGTGCATGGCTTGCGCGGCGTTGAGGACAATGTTCGAGATTACTTGGAGCAGCTGACCGGACCGCGCGTGCACGACCGCTCCGGGGGCGCCTCGGTAATCGACGATGACGGTCGCGCCGAGCGGATTGTGGCGCAGCAGCGCCGCCGCCTCCTCCACTATGGCGTCCAGCGAAATCGGAACGCACTGCTCGTGGGGCACTCGCGAGAAGCTGGAAAGCCTGCGGGTGATCGCCAGCACACGCGCGAGATTGGCGGCGATGTTCGTCAGCCCCTTTTCCAGTGTCTCGGGCGTCACGCCATGCCGCGACCGCAGGATCTGGACCATCGAATGAATCGCGGAGAGCGGGTTTGCAACCTCGTGGCAGACCCCGGCGACCATGAACCCCAGCGAAGCGAGCCGCGTGGTCTGGGGATTCGCCGGTTCCAGCGCCGGCACGCCGGCGCTGTCCGTCACCATGACGCAGGTCCCGAGCGGCGAGCGCGCGAGATGGAGCGTCTCGCGCCGCGATACACCGCAGACGACTCGCGTGGCCTCGACGGTTTGCAACACCGCATCGCATCCCTCGAGTGCAGCCGCATACTCCGGCGCCTCGATCTTGAGCGTTCGCGATGCGCCGCCTTGCGCAAACCGCGCTCGCATCGCGGCATTCGCAAACACGATCTCGCCGAAGTCGCCGAGCAGCATCACCGGTGCCGGCAGGCCTTCGAGCACGGGGTTCAGCGCCGCCTCGAACGCATCCGCCCGCTTCGCTTCGCGCCGCCCAGAATGTCCCGCGCTCATGTGATGGTCTTCGTGGCGAACGGCGCGCCGATCGGGCGCTCGTCGATGGGCAGACAGGCGAGTCCTGCGACCACGCTCGCGGCGATCGCGATCGTCCAGACGGGCGCGTAGCTACCGGCAACGTCGAATGCGTAGCCACCGGACCATGCGCCCAGGAACCCACCCACCTGATGTCCGAGAAATGCGATGCCGAACAGCGTGGACAGATACTGCACGCCGAAGATTTGCGCGATCAGCGCATTCGTGAGTGGCACGGTTCCCAGCCAGGTCAGCCCCATGACCGCCGCAAACGCAATGATGCTTGCCATGGTGACGGGAAGCATGATGAACGCGGTGATCGCGATCACGCGGATCCCGTAGATAGCGCTGAGCAGGTACTTCTTCCTGAAGACATCGCCGAGAAACCCGGCGGCAAACGTTCCGACGATGTTGAAGAAGCCGATCACCGCGAGCGCGGTCATTCCCTGCACTGCCGGCCCGCCGCGGTCCACGATATAGGACGGCAGGTGAACCATGATGAACACGGTCTGGAAGCCGCACACGAGGAAGCTCCCCGTAAGGAGCCAGAAGCCGCGATGCGCCGCCGTCTCGCGCAACGCTGTGCCGATGCTCTGACTCCTTGTTTCGGTTGCCGTGCTACCCCCCGCCAGCGCGGCGCCGAGCGGGACGATCAGCAGCGCGGAAGCGGCGAACAGCAGCAGAGCGTTGTACCACCCGAAGTCCGAAATCAGGAACTGAGCGTAGGGCAGCATGATAAACTGCCCAAACGAACCGCCTGCCCCCGCAATGCCTAGTGCAGCGCTGCGCCGCTCCGGCGCCACGCTCCGCCCGACAACACCCAGTACCACGCCGAAGCTCGTGGCGCTCAGGCCCAGGCCGATCAGCAAGCCTGCAGACAGATCGAGATCGACGCTCGTTACCGACCGCGCCATCAGTGCCAGACCCGCGGCGTAGCAGGCGCCACCGACTGCAAGCACCCGACCGGCGCCATACCGGTCGGCGACCATGCCCGCGAACGGCTGCGCCAGGCCCCAGACGAGGTTTTGCAGCGCGATCGCGAGCGAGAAGGTTCCGCGTCCCCAGCCCAGTGCACCGCACATCGGCGCCAGAAACAACCCAAAGCTCTGCCGTGCTCCGAGCGAGATCATCAAGATTGCCGCTGCGGCGGCAAGCATGACACCAGGCTTCCGCAAGTGTCTGCCGGTCAAGTGTGCTCCTCCTGGAATCGCTTCTCCGGCGAACCCAATTGCGTGTTCAGTGTACCCTGGCGACAGCCGCCGTAAAGCCCCGCCGCCGTGCTGCACGGCAACAAGCCATCGCACAAGC
>JBAVOG010000190.1:0-1584 GCA_049691875.1 Burkholderiales bacterium
GCTCTGCAATCGCCCTGCGCGGCACGGGCCGCCTGCCGGTCGCGGTGTTCGGCGACGGGGACTACCTGATGGGCGTCTCGGCGCTGTGGACGGCGGCGAGCACCCGGACCCCGCTGCTCATCGTGATCGCCAACAACTCTGGGTACTATATTGACGAGCAACACCAGGCGATGACGTCCGCGACGCGTGGTCGGCCGGCAGAGACGGCGCACGTGGGGCAGCGGATCGCGGAGCCCGAGATCGACCTGCTTGCCATGGCGCGCGCGCAGGGGTTCGAGGGATGCGGACCGATCGCGCGGCGCGCTGCGCTACGCGACGCAGTGGCGGCCGGTGCACGTGCGGTAGAGGAGGGCAAGTGCTTCCTCGTCGATGTCCGCATCAGGCCCGACTACGAAGGCTATCCGCGCTGAGAGCGGACGTGCAGGAGACCGAAAAGAGGCTCTACGCGTAGGATTCAGGTTGCGGTCACGGCAACGTGCCCGCGGAACGTAAGCTGTCAATCGAGGAGGAGGATGCAATGCGTATCAAGCGACGTATCGTTGTGCTCGCGGCGCTCGCCGCCGGAACCGCGGCTTTGCTGCCGGGGATGGCGGCGGCGGAGTTTCCCGACAAGCCGATTACGATGTTGATCGGGTTCCGGCCCGGTGGGGCCGTCGACACGACAGGGCGGCTGCTCGCGCAGGCCCTGGAGAAGGAACTTGGGCAGCCGGTGGTCGCGGTCACCAAGGACGGCGGCGGCGGCACGGTCATGGCGAGCACTCTGATGAACGCCACGCCCGACGGTTACACCATCGGCATGGGCGCGAGCGCCGCGTACACGCTGGCACCGCAGATGAACGACAAGCTGCGGTACAAGATCGACGACTTCGATCACATCGCGACCGTGAGCATTCCGCAGGACGCGATCGTCGTGCCGATCAAGTCCCCCTGGAATTCGCTCGCGGACATGATCGACGACGCCAAGAAGAACAACAAGACGCTGTCGTTCGCCTCGCAGGTCTCGGCGGCGACGCTTATGACCATGGCGATCACCAAGAAGAGCGGCGTCAAGTTCAACGTCGTCAACGTCAAGGGCGGCGCGCTCGGGATTCAGCAGGTGCTCGGCGGCCACGTCGATGTCACCTGGAGCGGCAGCGGCTGGAACCAGCAGGTCGATGCCGGCACCATGAAGGCGCTCGCCTCGATGGGCAGCAAGCGCAACGCCGATTACCCGAACCTCCCGACCCTGATGGACTTGGGCTACGACTTCGAGTTCACCGACACGTTCATGCTGTCGGCGCCGAAGGGCCTGCCGAAGCCGGTGCTGGACCGGCTCTCCACGGCCGTGAAGAATGCCATGACGCCCGAATTCAAGAAGGCGCTGCTTTCGAAGATGAAGCTCGTGGCCGACTATCGCGACCCGGCCGCCACATCGGCCTATCTCCACCGCCAGTACGACGTCGTGGCGCCGCTGGTCGAAGAACTGAAGAAGAAATAGCCGCCCGGGTGAGGGGGAGGGGATAGTCGTGCGACGTGCCGATATCGTCGCGGGGCTGGTGCTCACGCTGTTCGGGGCGGTGTCGCTGTTCGCGATCATCCCTGCGC
>JBAVOG010000191.1:0-2062 GCA_049691875.1 Burkholderiales bacterium
CACCGCGACCGCCAGCAGCCCGGCGAGGCTCACCCGTTGCAGATACTGGACGAAGGTCATGCCGATCGAGCTGCCGACCAGGAACGTCGCCGGATCGCCCACCAGCGTCAACATCCCGGCCGAGTTGCTGACGATGGCGGTGATCACGACGGGACCGATGATGCTCACCTTGAGGGCGCGCGCCACGGCGATGATGACCGGCGCGAGCAGGATCACCGTCGTGGCGTTCGGAAGGAATGCGCACACCGGCGCGACCAGCGCCACCAACAGGACCAGGAAACGCTTGCCGCTGCCGCCGGTGGCACGCAGATACAACGCCCCGACGCGCTCGAACAGGCCGGTCGCGCCCAGCACATGCGCCACCACCATGCCGCCGAACAGCAGCGCGAGCGGCCCGCCCGCCACGCGCAGCGCATCGATCATCTCGGACTCGCGCAGGATACCGACCGCGATCAGCACGCAGACGCCGATCAGGGCCGCGACCGCCATGTCGATGACGTCGAGCGCGATCGCGACGATCACCCCCGCGAAGACCGCGAGTGTCAGGTAGATCTGGAAATCGCTCATTCGACGCCTTCGCCGTCAGTCGATCGGCGGTGCGTACAGAAGACCGCCCTGCGTCCACAGCCGGTTCGGGCCGCGCGCGATGTTGAGCGCGCTGTCGCGCCCGAGATTGCGGTCGTAAATCTCACCGTAGTTGCCGCCCGCCTGGACTGCCCGCACCACCCAGTCGCGCTGCACGCCCAGCGCGCGGGCGAGCCGCTCGTCCGTACCGCTCACCAGTCGCCACGCCGCACCTTGCGACCGCTGCACCACCGAATCGATGTTAGCGCGCATGACGCCCCGCTCCTCCGCGGCAATCAGCGCGAAGAGCACCCAGCGCACCAGCGTCACCCATTCGATGTCGTCGCTACTCACTACCGGACCGAGGGGTTCCTTCGAGACGCGCTCGGGCAGGATGGCGAACTCCTGCGCGCCACCCGGCGCACGCACGCGCACCGCCGCGAGTTGCGAGGCGTCCGAGGTGTACGCACGGCAGCGCCCGGCGAAAAAGGCTTCCGCAACTTCCTTCGAGGAATCGATCACCAGTGGCTTCACCGCGAGCCCGCGCGCGGCGAAAACGTCCGCAAGGCGTTGCTGGTGCGTGGTGCCCTTCTCGACGCAGACCGTCGCACCGTCCAATTCGGCGAGCGCCTTGATGCCCGCCGACTTCGCCACCATGAATGCCTGCCCATCGTAGAACAGCACACCGGGAAACTGGACCTTCAGCAGCGCCTCGCGCGTGAGCGTCCAGGTGGTGTTACGAGCCAGCAGGTCGATCCTTTTCGCCACCAGGGCCGGGAAGCGCATCGAGGACTTCAGTGACACGAACTGCACCTTCTCCGCATCGCCCAGCACCGCCGCTGCCACCGCGCGGCAGAAATCCGCGTCCATCCCGTGCCAGCGTCCGCTCGCGTCCGCTTCCGAAAAGCCCGCGATGCCCTCGCTCACACCGCAGCGCAACAGACCGCGCGCCTTGACGGCGTCGAGCACGTCGCCCGCCTGCGCCGGTGCGACCGGCAGGACGGCGCCCAACGCCAATACGAGGTTTACCAGTGAGCGGAAACGCATGGTGTGAGAGTGACGGGCCGGATGCCGTCCTTGCGGCCTATTCGGGCTTCGATTCCTTCCCCGGCTCACCCGCCGGCGGCTCGGGAGGCCGCTCCTCGAAGCTCCCGCCGAGAGCGAGGTACAGGTTGACGCGTTGCACGAGCCGCTCGCTCTGCACGCGCACGAGCGCGGTGCGCGCGGCATCGAGTGCGAGGCTCTGCTGCTGCACAGCGCGCAGATCGCCAGATCCAACCCGATGGCGGACGTTCGCGAGCTCGAGCGCGCGCACGTTCTCCGCCACGACCTGCTTGAGGATTGCTTCGCGCGCGTCGAGCGCGAATTCTGACGACAGGGCGTTCTCCACTTCGCCGAATGCGCGCGCCCCGACGCGGCCGTACTCTGCCACCGCCTGCTTCTGCTCCGCCGTGCGGATCTCGACCTGGGCCTGCAGCTGGCCGCCGAGGAATATCGG
>JBAVOG010000192.1:0-2389 GCA_049691875.1 Burkholderiales bacterium
GGGCAATCGCCTCGGCGCGGCCCACCGTGCCGGCGGCGAGCGGGCGGTCGCGCGTGCGCTCCACGTGCGCATCGAAGCGGAAATCGGCCATGTCGTTCAATACGCACCCGGCCGAGCGCATCAGCAGCGTGCCGAGCGCGAAGATCCACACGACGGTCCAGGGCGGCCGCCCGCTGCCCGCGATCCAGATCGCCCACAACGTCGGCCACAGCAGGAGCAGCGTGCCGATCGGCTTGTCGAGCCGCATCAACCGCTCGTAGAGGGCAATCCTCTCCTTGACGATCGCGGCAACGCTCATGACGCACATTGTGGCGCGTCGGACGCCATGGCGTCAGAACCCATAGCGAGATTCCCCGGACGAAATGCGCAGCGCCCGGCCGTCAGGCATTGACGAGATCGGCCCGGCCGCTCATCCATCGCTCGAGGTGTCGCCGCGCGGCATCGGGCGCGCGCGCCAGAAGCTCGTCGGCGACTGCGCGCGCCTCGCGCAACAGCGCTTCGTCGTGGGCGAGATCCGCGAAGCGCAGCAGCGGCACACCGCTCTGGCGCGCGCCGAGATACTCACCGGGGCCGCGCTGCAGCAGATCCTCGTGCGCGATCCGGAAGCCGTCGCTGGTATCGTAGATGATCTTGAGGCGCTTTCGCGCGCCCTCGGAAAGCGGATTCTGATAGAGAAGAATGCATACGCTTGCGTCCGAGCCGCGTCCGATGCGACCCCGCAGCTGATGCAGTTGCGAGAGTCCGAAGCGCTCCGCGTGCTCGATCACCATCAGCGAGGCATTCGGCACGTCCACGCCGACCTCGATCACGGTGGTGGCCACGAGCACGTGCACCTTCCCCGCCGCAAAAGCCTCCATGACGGCCGCCTTCTCGGCCGGCGCGAGTCGACCGTGCACCAACCCGACCGAGAGCCCGGTCAGCTCGGCGGCAAGCCGCGCGTGCGTGTCGATCGCGGTCTGGAGCTCGAGCACTTCCGACTCCTCGATGAGCGGACACACCCAGTAGGCCTGCCGATTCTCCGCGCAAGCGTCCCGGATCCGTTCGATCACCTCGTCGCGCCGTGTGTCGGCGACCACCTTGGTCACGACGGGTGTGCGGCCCGGCGGCAGCTCGTCGATCACCGACACGTCGAGGTCGGCGTAGTAGCTCATCGAGAGCGTGCGCGGAATGGGCGTCGCGCTCATCATCAGCAGATGCGGAAGCGCGTCGCTCGCCGGACCCTTGGCCCGCAGCGCGAGGCGCTGGCGCACGCCGAAGCGATGTTGCTCGTCCACGACGGTCAGCGCGAGATCGCGGAATGCGACGCCTTCCTGGAAAAGGGCATGCGTGCCGACGACGAGCGGCAAACGCCCCTCGGCGATCTCCGCCACGACGCGCTTGCGCTCCGCCTTGCGCTGGCTGCCGGTCAGCCACGCCACCTGCACGCCGAGGGGCGCGAGCCAGGCGGAGAACTTCCGGTAGTGCTGCTCGGCAAGGATCTCGGTCGGCGCCATCACCGCCGCCTGCCGGCCGGATTCCACTGCGCGCAGCGCGGCAAGGGCAGCGACGACCGTCTTGCCGCTGCCCACGTCGCCCTGCAGGAGGCGATGCATCGGATGCGCGCGCGCGAGGTCGCGCTCGATCTCACCCCACGTCCGCCGTTGCGCACCGGTGAGCCGAAACGGCAGTCGCTTCATGAATTGCACGGTGAGCGCACCCGCGACGAGCGGCCGTGCGGACTCGCGGCTGCGCGCGCGATAGTGCGCGCGCATCGAGAGCTGCTGGCCGAGCAGCTCATCGAACTGCATCCGTCGCCACGCGGGATGCGTCCGCTCGTCGAGCGCGCGGGCATCGGTGTCGGGCGGCGGGTGGTGCAGCAATTGCACCGCATCGGCAAAGCCGACGAGTCCGAGGCGCTCGCGCACGGACTCCGGTAGCGGATCGGAAAGATCCGCCGCAGCGAGCGCCTGGTCGATCAGCTTGCGCAGCGCCTGCTGCGAAAGGCCCGCCGTGGTCGGGTAGACTGGCGTGAGCGCGACGGGCAACGGCTCCGGCCCACGCAGCACGCGATAGCGCGGGTGAACCATTTCGCCGCCGAAGAAGCCCGGCCGCACTTCGCCGAATGCCCGGACGAGCGCGCCCTGCACGAGCGCCTTCTGCTGGCTCGGATAGAAATTCAGAAAGCGGATGAAGAGAATCCCCGACGGGTCGCGCAGCTTCAGGATCAACTGGCGTCGCGGCCGGTAGGCAATCTCGCACGAGAGCACTTCGCCCTCGATCTGCACCGGCTGGCCCTCGCGCGCCGCGGCGATCGGCGTGAGCGTCGTCTCGTCCTCGTAGCGCGACGGGAGATGCAGGACGAGGTCGCGTTGCGAGTGGATCCCGAGCTTTGCGAGCTTGGACTTGAGGG
>JBAVOG010000193.1:0-4402 GCA_049691875.1 Burkholderiales bacterium
ATCTTCGTCGAGTCGGTGCAGCAGGCCGCCGAGACGTTCGGGATGACCCCGGCGTTCGTCGGTTTCATCGGCGTGGCGCTGGTGGGCGGCGCGGCGGAGATGGCCGCGGCATTTTCCGCCGCGCGGAAGAACCGCCTCGACCTGAGCGTGGGCATCGCGCTGGGAAGCGCCGCCCAGATCGCGCTGTTCGTGGCCCCGGTGCTGGTGCTGCTCAGCTACGTGATGGGTCCGGCGCCGATGGACCTGCGGCTCTGGCCGGGCGCGATAGGCATGATGTTCATCGCCACCCTCACCGCGGCGCTCGTCACGAACAGCGGGCGGTCGGCGTGGTTCGTCGGCGCGCTGGCGCTCATGGTCTACCTGATCTTCGCCATGACCCTCTACCTGTTGCCGCCCCAGGTGCAGTGAAACGCCCGCCGACCGAATTGCTGCCATAATGAAAAATGTACCCGGGCATCCTACTTTGGTGGGATTTTCGCCGCCCCTCCGGCCAACGTAGGATCCAGGCGCGCACGGCACGGCACGTAATTCCGGCAATCGTCCCTGCTGCGATTTCCCATACCTGCCCTTTTCTCTTTCGTAAGGAGGATCCGATGACCACCCAGCTTCGCTCACTCATGCTCGCGGCCGCGCTGGTTGCCGCGACGTTTTCGCTGCAGCAGCCCGCCGTGGCAGACACCGCGGCCGAGCTGAACCGCGACGCGCAGGCGGCGCTCAATTCGCTCTACGCGAAGAACCCCGGGGCCAAGGCGATCGGCAAGGACGCCGTCGCCGTCCTCGTTTTCCCGGGGGTCGTCAAGGCCGGCCTGGGGGTCGGCGGCCAGTTCGGCGAGGGCGTTCTGTACCAGGGCGGCAAGGCGGCCGCGTACTACAACACGGCGGGCGCCTCGGTCGGACTTCAGGCCGGCGCGCAGAAGTACGGCTACGCGTTGTTCTTTCTCAGCAATGAGACGCTCCAATATCTCGACAAGAGCGAAGGATTCGAGGTCGGCGTCGGGCCGTCGGTGGTGATTGCGGACGAGGGGCTCGGCAAGTCGACGACTACGACGACGGTGAAGAGCAAGGTCTACGCGTTCATCTTCGATCAGAAGGGCGCCATGGCGGCGCTCGGCATCCAGGGCAACAAGATCACCAAGATCAAGAAGTAAGAGCCGATCGGTGGAGCGTCCCACCGGGTCGTAGGCTAGGATGAATTCTGGTCGCCGCGCGCTGGGTCGCCGCGCGGCAGCACGTCGCGGAACGACTCGAACGTCTTCCACTTCGGTATCGGCGGCGTGTAGTCGACCTTCGGCACGTAGGGCGAAGACTCCGCGATTGTCATGCGATGGATGTACCGCGGGCAGTTGGGGAAGATGCGCTGCGCTCGAACGCGTACTACGAGCTGTGCGCCGGCGAAATCCTGCAACAGCGGATCGTCGTCGGCGATCGACGCGCGCCCGAGAACGCGCAGGCGATTGGGCCGCTCGAAGTCGATGAACAGCAGCGCGACCGCGGGGTGGACGAGCACGTTGCCGAGGCTGCGGAACATCCCGTTGCCGTCATAGGTCGGGAACGCGAGTTCGTCGGCGTCGGTGACGCGGACGAAACCGGGCTCGCCGCCCTTGTAGGAGCAATCCGGCTGTCCGTCAGCGTCCGCCGTTGCCAGGAAGAAGAACGGGCGGCTTTCGATGAATGCGCGATCGTCGGACGTAAAGCGGGTTCGCCCGAGCTTCTCGTCGAGCCGGTCGGCGAGGCGCCGCGTGTCGAAGCGGTCCTGCAGCCGCCGCATTCCTTCGTGGTAGGGGTCGTCGTCCAATTTCACGCCCTCCCTGGCTCGTCGAACTGTACCGGCTTCTGCGGCCTGGTGTTCACGCGCAGCTCGAAGAGATCCGGCCGCGAGTAATGGCCGACGACATCGAGGCTGCGGCGTGCCATGCCGACGCGCTCGAGGTCGATCTCCGCGTAGAGGATGCCGGCTTCCTCGTGCAGAGGTCCCGCCGCGATCTTGCCGCCCGGCGCCACCACAACGGAATCGCCCGGGTTCACCCACTCGTCGGCGTCGCGAAAGAGCTCCGCCTTGCCGGGCAACGCATCGGGAATGTCTCGCCCCCGGAACGCACTCCCGCAGCTCACGACCCAGCAGCCGCCTTCGCGTGCGATGTGCTGCATCGTCGCCACCGCGCGGTCGCCGCTGTCGTAGGTGGGTGTGACGTAGACGTCGATGCGTTGCGCGTAGAGCGCGTAGCGCACCAGCGGCATGTAGCTTTCCCAGCAGATCAGCGTGCCGACCCGCCCGCACGGCGTGTCGACGGCTCGCAGACCGGTCGCGTCGCCGAAGCCCCAAACCATGCGCTCGGGATTGGTGGGCATCAGCTTGCGGTGCCGGTTGAGCAGGGTGCCGTCGGGACCGATGACGACCACGGTGTTGTACAGCGTACCGCCGCTGAACTCCGTGTCGCGCTCGTGGATGCCGCAGACAACGGCGGCCTTGCTCTCGCGGGCGGCCCGCCTGAGGGGCGCCAGGTCATCGTCCTTCAGGCTGACGGAATTGTCGCGCAGGCGAGCGTGCAGCTTCTCGCTGAGCGCCATGTCGGTCCCCGGGCGCAGCCGCCAGATCCACGCCGGGTAGCCCGGCACGAACGTCTCCGGGAATACGACCAGGCTTGCTCCGCCCTGTGCGGCTTCACGCACCGCAGCCACGGCGCGCTCGAGGGTCGCCGCGCGATCAAGGAATACCGGCGGACGCTGAATGACGGCAATGCGCGGCATGTCGGATCTCCCCCAGTACGCCGATTTAGCGTAGTCCAGCATGCTCCGGAAGTCCATTCTACGAGAAGCTGGGCGTCGAGACACGTACCGCCGCGGTCCTGCGCGTGCTCGCGCCGCGCCGCTCTTCCTGAGCCGCATCTCGCGAAAGCGTTCGCCGCTGCTACATGGGCGTGCTTAGGTGCCGACATCCGCCGCATGTGGCGGTCGGGGCGAATCACCTTCGAGTGCCTGATGCTCAGGGGACGCCTCGTCGAGCAATGCGATTCGCCTTGCGTACAGGTCTATTCCGGGCAGCGCGCTTGCGCCATGCGCGAAGATGCTGAACAGCACCGTCGCCATCACCGCAAGGCGGATCGTTGGCTCGCCTCCCAAGTGTGCTTCTTGCTCCAGGAAAACCAGTCCGAGCACGATGGACGCAAGACCCCTTGGGCCAAACCAGCCCATGAACAGCACGGTCGCCCGGCTCAAGTGGGTGCCCCACAGCGCCAGTGCAACGGGCGCCATGCGCACGAGAGTCAGGCTCAGCACAGCATAGAGCAGCACGGCAGGCGTGAAATGCACCCAGGCGCCGGCCACGATCGTGCCGAAGAGGAAGAAGACGAAGTAGTTGAACAACTGCCCCCAGTCCTCGGCGAATTCGACACTGTGCCGACCCACCTCCTTGAAGCCGAATTGCACGGCGAGCCCGGCGATGAACGCTGCGATGAACATGCTTGCGCCGGTCGCTTCCGACGCCATGGCGCAGAGCAGTGGGAGCGCCACCACGCCGAGTTGCCCAAGCGGCGGCGCCATCCAGCGCGTGCGGTTGGCCAGGCCGAGGAGCCATCCACCGGCGATGCCAATCCCGAGTCCGATCAGTGCGCCGTAGCCAAGCTGTTCGCCGAGGAAACGCGCGAGTACCGCGCCCGCGCCCTCGGTACCCTCTTGAGCGATGGCAAGCGCGATGAACAGCAGCAGGAACGGGACGGAGAGGCCGTCGTTGAGGCCAGCCTCGACGTTGAGGGACTGACGAATCCTCTTCGGTACCCGTTCGCTGTTCACGATCACCTGGCCGAGGCCGGCGTCGGTTGGCGCGAGGATAGCGGCCAGGATGCCTGCTTCCCACCACGACAGACCGCGGAACACGACGATCGCGCACACGGCACCCAACAGGATGGTCAGCAGCATTCCCGTACCGAGCAGGCGCTCGGGCAGCCTACGGCCGGCCTTCAGAAACGATGGGGTGATCCGGCTCGCGTCGGTGAAGAGCGTCATCACGAGGCCCAGTTCCGCGATCAGAAGCAGAACCTTGCGATCGAGCACGAGTTCCGTTGCCGCGGCCGGCAGGAGCATTGTGGCCGCGCCGGCGGCCGTGAACAGCATTGGGGCGGTGATGACAGTCCGTTCCAGTCGCTGCGATAACAGGCTGTACAGGAAGACGAGCACCAAGAATGCAGTCAGCAGGACCATGACTGAACCTGAGCTCCGGTAGCGTGATCAGGTTTGATTATCGCGCCACCATTAGCGTGCCGATTTCGCCGCCGCCGCGCAATTCCGGTTCGACCCCAGACCCCAGACGGATGACTACATTGGTTCCGCAACGCGCGCCCGCGGCAGCGTGGCCCCGCCTCGCCCGCCAGACGGCCGGCGTGGTGCCGCTCCAGCGCCGGAATGC
>JBAVOG010000194.1:0-6933 GCA_049691875.1 Burkholderiales bacterium
GCGCAGCGCCGCGCCGAGCCGGTCGCGCCATTCCTCGCGGCTCGTTCGATCGTCCGCGCCCGCATGCTCGTACGAAAGGCGCCAGTACGAGCGGTCGCGCACGCGACCGTCGGACTCGATGACGCGCACGGTCGCCGGTGGCAGCTTGCGCACGCCCTTCAGGATGGTGCGGGGCGGCGGCACCACCGCGTGGAATGACAGGTAATGGTTGAGCGCCACGGGATCGATCGAGGTGTCGACTCCGCCCGCGGCCAGCAGTGCCGGTAGCGTCGACGCGAACCGCAGGCGTCCGGGCAACTCGGCGTAGTAGAGCGGCTTGATGCCCAGTCGGTCGCGGGCGAGGATCACGCGCCCGCTGTCCCGCTCGTGGACTGCGAAGGCGAACATGCCGTTGAACCGCTCCGGGCAACGATCGCCCCAGGCGTGCCAGGCCTTGAGCACCACCTCGGTATCGCCATTGGAAAAGAATGAGTAGCCGAGCCCTTCGAGCTCGCTCCGTAGTGATCGGTAGTTATAGATGCACCCGTTGAAGACCACCGACAATCCGAGCGCCGGATCGGTCATCGGCTGCGCGGCGCGCTCCGAGAGATCGATGATCTTCAGTCGGCGGTGTCCGAACCCGACCGGACCGCGCACCAGGATTCCGGACCCGTCCGGCCCGCGTGGGGCAAGTGCGTCGGACATCGCTTGCAGCGCGCTGGCGGACGCGGGAGACGCGTCGAACGCCACCTCACCACAGATTCCGCACATAATTCACTTCCTTTTCAGAGTGTTACAATATTTGACCTGCGAAAGTTTACAGGACGAATATTTTGATGTCAAAATGAAATGATGACCGATCTGGAGCGCAGAGTCCTGACAGCGATCCGCCGTATCGTGCAGGGTGTCGACCGCCACTCGAAGCAAGTGGAGCGCGCGTCCGGCGTCACCCTTCCGCAACTGGTGGTGCTGACCGCGATTCGCCGGCTGGGCGAGGTCACCTCCGGCAGGATCTCGGAGGCCGCCAGCCTCAGCCAGGCGACGGTGACGACGATTCTCGACAAGCTCGAAGCGCGCGGGCTCGTGGAGCGCTACCGTAACGAACTGGACAGGCGCGTCGTGCACTCCCGACTGACTGCCGCTGGGACGCAGTTGCTCGATGCGGCTCCGCCATTTCTCCACGAGCGTTTCGTGTCCCGCTTCGCGATGGTGGACGAGGCGCGCAAGTCAGAAATCGTGGCTGCGATCGAGGACGTCGCCGAGATGATGGGTGTGCCGCCCGCTGCTGAATCAGCGCTCGCGCCCGACCTGCCTCTGGAAGCGGGTCCGGCGGAAGGATCGCCACCCGCCCCGCAAAAGGCCGCCTAGCGGTTCGTCCGAAAGGCCCGACGGCGCACGCGAAGTGTCACGTGCCGCCGCGTTCGACGCGGCCCTTCAGAGCCGCATTCATCTCGCGAAAGCCGCGACATAAACTGCGGTCGATGCGATCGCGCATCAGCGGCGTCAGCAGGCCGCGAAACTGCTCGCGCTGCTCGAAGCGCACGTGCCCGTTGGGCAGGGGCTCGAGCAGGAATCGATGCTCGCCCTCGAAGACGCCCGGCACCAGCAGGCGGGTGCGCCAGCGCAGCTCACGCGGCGCGTCGGCGACAAGCACCTTAGGCCGAAAATTCTCGTGCCGGGCTCCGGGTGGGTGAATGCAGACTTCGAGCAATCTACCTTCCTCCGCAGCGCCCTCGACGTGGCGAATGAACGGGTTCCACCTCGGGTAGGTCGCGAAGTCGGTGAGGATGGCCCACACCTGCTCCGGTCGCCCGGCAATCTCGATGTCCGTGAGGAGCTCGTGCACGCGAACTTGTTGTCTGGAAAGCGAATTTGGGAAAGGGGCGTGGACCGGCGCCCACGCATGCGGATCCCAAAATTGTCGAAGAAGTCGACAATAATGTCGCTGCGACGTTCATTCATAGGCCGAACGGCCTAGTCGCCCGGTTCCTAGGTCTCGAACGACCTTTGGCCCACGGGCACGACGACCTCCGAAACGCGCGTCGCACTCTCGGTCCGACGGCTCGTCGCCCTATGCGTTCACTGGCGCAACGGTCTGATCGGTCTAGCCGCGCGCTGACCCACGCTTGCAGTTCCGCAACTCGTCCCTGGTCGGTGGGTAATAATTCCATCCATTTGGAAGCGGCGTGAGTAGAGGCTCGACTTCTCGCCACTTCGGTTGTCCTTTCGTCCGCAGCGCGGAAAAGTTTCGGCACAGCGAACGGCCGAACTGGATCAAGCGCGTCTCGGTCACATGATCGCGATAATCCAGCGTGACGATATACATCTCGACGGCGAGAGTGGGTTGGTCCTTCGTCAGCAAAGCCGGATAGCTCGAAGCGCGCAGGGTCGCGACCGGATATGCGCGCGTGACTGCCGGGCTCGGAAGGCGATCGGCATCGAGCCTGAGGACCTTGACGTACTGCCTGGCCTCAGGGGTCATTTTGGCCAGCAGCGGCGCTGGCTGAGCGGCGGCAATGGCAACGACGTCGATCGTTCCGTCGGTCACGAGTTTTACGAGCGCTTCCTCATGAGGCAGATAACTCGTCTGATTCCGGGCGAGTGTTTTTCCAAAAAGCAGGCGATATATCGCTTCGGTCGTCGTGGCAGTACTGCCGCCCTGGGTCCCGACATTGATCCTGGCATCCCTGATCTGGTGGACGTACTCGAATGGCGCGTCGGCCCGCGCAAGAAAATGGACCTCCTTTTCGGGAAGCCGTAGCACTACTCGTGGTGGTGGCGACGTCGAGTCTGGTCTGCGCGATCTTGCGCGGACGTCCTGCGCGACGAACGCCTCGAAGACGTCGGACTGCACTGCGGCGAGATTGACGCCCGGATCGGAGCGCAGACGCCCCAGAGTTTCCGGAGAGCTTGGCGACGGGAGCACGTCGAGACGCATATCGACCGGTTCTGCAATGAGCGTGGCAAGGTCTTCACCGATGCTGACGTCGTAGGCGTCCACCCCGGTGAGAATCTTGACTTGCGCAACCGCATCCAGCGGTACGGTGTGCAGCGCGAAGGCCGCCGCGACGAGCGCGAATCGTAAGCCTCCGATTGCGCCGTCACTTCCCGTCCGCATGGCTCTTGAGCCAGTCGCACAGCGCGATCGCCACAACGGCGGGAGGACATTTTGCATCGGTCACCTCGTCCGACGAAGATTCCGCCGCGTCCGCTGCTCGCGCTTCTTGAGAGATCGCCGTAGGACGAATGGTCCCTTCGCCGGTTTCGGCCAAATCTCCCGCGACCTTCACCGGCGGTGCGTTCGGGTTCTGTTCAGCGTGCAGCGTTTCAGGCGTGCCCTTCGTCAAGGGCAATGCAGAGGCTACGGACGCTTGACTCACGTCGGCAGTACGCGTTTCCCGGGAAGGCACAGCGGACTCCGGCTCGTCCCGCACGTCCGCGGCCACGTTTGGAGCCAATTTCTCGACGTAGTAGAAATACCCACCCAATGCGATCGCCAGTACGAGGAGCACCGCGGACACGCCCGCAGTGACCTCGCGCCACGGGACGCGTGGCGCTTCGGCGATCTCGCTGAAGAGGGAGTTCACCTCGGGCATGCGCGATCTACCGCGCGCCGGCTCGAAGGACCGGCGCCGTTGCGTCCTCGGCGCGGACGCGCGGTCGATCGGGTCAGGGTCGCCGATCGGTTCCTCGTGCACCGTGTCGATGGAACCGACTTCGTGCTTTATGGCATGCGATTCCAACTCGCCCGGGATTCGTGCGGAGATCGTGTTGCGCTCCTCGGCATTGGAACGCGGCTCCGGCGCGATCGCGCGAGTCTCCTGTAGCCGCACGAGCTCCTGCTCCAGCCATTGCGCCTTCTGTTCGAGTCCCAGGGGTTCTTGATTGGCGCCGGCGGCGCGCGGATCGATATGCGCCGTCTGCGTCGCGATGCTTGGCGTGTTCAACGCAACGCCGCACCGATAACACTGTGGATCATTGACCTGGTTGACTGCGCCGCATTGCTTGCACGGTGCAAAGTGGAGCGGCGAGCCGCATTCGTTGCAGAACTTCGCGCCCTTGGGATTTGCGTGCTCGCAAAAAGGGCAATCGACTGACTGCATACAGCCACCAGCGGTAATGGAAGAACTCTACTTATAGGGTGTCTATAGCACGACTGCGGCATTTCTGGTATGCCCAAGGCATGTCGCAATTCGACGACACGTCAGGGTTTGGCGGGAAAATCAGTGCCTTGCGCGAAGCAGGTTTGCGCGTGAGAGGTCCCGGCGCAGCCCGTCTGCGCGGGTTCGGGGAAAGGTGGCGACTCGCCGGCAGCAGGTCACCATGCGAGTTCGTCCGCCAGCATAAGCGCGGCGTCGCGTCGCCCGGTGGGCTCCAGCGCCGCACCAGGCGCTCGATGGTCAGCGACTGCACCAGGATGCTGAAGATCACGACCGCATAGGTCGCGGCGACGATCGCCACACGTCCCGCGAAATGCGGTAGCGACAATGCGAGCGCGAGCGAAATCCCGCCGCGCCGTCCGCCCCAGGTCATGATCTTCACGGTGTTGGGCGAGAACGCGCGGAACAGTCGTAGTGCAAGGACCGGCAGCCCAACACACGCCAGCCGGGCGGCGAGCACGATCGGGATCGCGATCAGCGCCGGCGCGAGATGCGTGAAACGGGGCGGCGAGCGCGACGATTTCGATGCCGATCAATCCGAAGAGCGGCAGATTCAGCAGCTCGTCGGCAAGGTCCCAGCAGGGGGACAGATGCTCGCGCGTTTGCTCGGACATCGCGAGGCGCTTGCCGTGGTTGCCGATGAGCAGCCCCATGATCACGACGGCGATGGGTGTGGACGTGTGCAGATATTCCGCGAAACCGTAGCCGGCTGTAGCCATGGCAAGCGTGAGCAAGATCTCGACCGCGTAGCTGTCGATGCGCTCGACAGTGCGCCCCACCCATTCCACGACGGCCGGGTCACACGCTCCATAGGCGGTCACTCCGAGCGCCGCGACGAGTCCGATTGCGGTGATGCCGACCGTATCCGGAAGTCCGATGAACCGATGATTCAAATAGCCGAACAGGGCTACCAGCTTCACGATCAGACCCATTGCGTGGAACACGGACATGCGCGATTCCTCCCGAGCGCTACTTGACGAACTGCGGGAGCCAGAGCGACAGCGCAGGTACCGCCGCGACGATGGCGAGCCGTACCACGTCGGCAGCGATGAACGGAATTACGCCGCGGAAGATGGTGCGCGTGCTGACGTCCGGCAGCACGCCGCGCAGCACGAACACGTTCAGACCGACCGGCGGCGTGATCAGGCTGATCTCGGTGATGACGACGACCAGGATGCCGAACCAGATTGGGTCGAAGCCGAGGCTTTTCACCACCGGGAAGAAGATCGGCACGGTGAGGAGGATCATCGAGAGGCTCTCGAGCACGCAGCCGAGCACAATGTAGATCGCCAGGATCGCGGCGATCGCGACCCAGGGCGTGTCGGCGAATGCGCTGGCCGCGGCGATCATCGCGCGCGGAAAGGGCGTGACGTTGATGAAGTTGGCGAAGATCAGCGCGCCGATCAGCACGGTAAAGAGCATTGCCGTGGTGCCGGCGCTTTCGAGCAGGGTGGCGTAGAGCTTGCGCAAGGTGAGCTCGCGCCTGACGATCGCGAAGAGGAAGGCGCCGGCAGCGCCGATGCCGGCCGCCTCGGTGGCCGAGAAGACGCCGCCGTAGATGCCACCCATCACGATCGCGAACAGCACCAGCACGCCCCACACGCCCTTGAGCGCCGCGAGCCGCGACGCCCACGACATCCGCTCGCTGCGCGGGCCGTCCTGCGGCCTGCGCATCACGACGGTCTGCACCGCCGCCATGTAGAGCACCACGCCCAGGATGCCCGGTGTGATCCCGGCCGCGAACAGTTTCCCGATGTTGGTCTGCGTCAGGATCCCGTAGATCACCATCAGCACGCTCGGCGGAATGAGGATGCCGAGCGTGCCTCCGGCGGCGATCGAGCCGGCGGCAAGCGCGTCCGAGTAGCCGTACCGGCGCATCGAAGGCATCGCGACCTTGGACATCGTCGCCGCCGTCGCGAGGCTCGAGCCGCACACCGCCGCGAATCCGCCGCACGCGACAATCGTCGCCATCGCCAGCCCGCCACGCCGGTGGCCGAGGAAGGCGTGCGAGGCTGTGTACAGCTCTTCGGAGAGCCGCGCACGCGTGACCAGGTTGCCCATCAGGACGAAGAGCGGCACGACCGAGAGCTCGTAGTTCACGGCGGCATCGAATGCAGTCGACGCGATGCTGGCGAAGGCGCCCTGCCACCCGGTATGGACCACCAGCCCGAAGAAGCCGGAAATGCCCATTGCGAACGCGATCGGCACGCGCAGGAACGCGAGCGCGAGCACCACCGCCAGGCCGATGAGGCCTGCCGTCACGAACCCGGATCCCCGCTCCGCTCACCCGCTGCGGGACGCGTCCCGCGCCAGTGCTGAACGGCCACGACGAGCAGGCTGACACAGGCGAGCACGCTCATCGCCGCCATGAAGTAGCCGAAGATCGAAAGCGGCCACAGATGCTCGGTGCTGACTTCGTCGTTGCGGCCATTGTCCACGGCCTGCACGAACAGCCGCCACGCGAGTACACCGATCACCGTTGCCCCGAGAAGGCTCACCGCGCTCCCCTGCCAGCGGCGCCACGAAGACGGCGCGAGGCCTTCGAGCAGATCGACCGTGACATGGTCTTCGCGATAGCACACCCGCGGCAGGATGGCGAAGATCATCAGCGGCATCATGAACGCGATCATCTCGTATGCGCCGGGCAGCGGCCGGTTGAAGAGATAGCGACCGAGCACGTCGACGAAGGTGAGCGCCATCATCGCGAACAGCACCAGGCACGCGAACGCGCCTAGCACGAACATGCCCCGCCCCGCCCAGCGCGCGCCGGCGTCCGCCGCCGGCCGGCCGCGGT
>JBAVOG010000195.1:0-1746 GCA_049691875.1 Burkholderiales bacterium
AGCAGCGTCGTCGGCGGATAGATGGCGTGTCCGCGCGGCTTGTGCGCGGCGAGGAATTGCTCGACCGTGAAGGTACCGCGGCTCCCGATCTCGGTGAACTGCACGCCGGAGTTCGCGGCTGATCCTCCGGTCTCATGCCACACCGCATGACACTCGCGGCTGACGATGACGTCATCGCCCGGTCGCGTCAGCACGCGCAGCGCCACCTGGTTGGCCATCGTTCCGCTTGGCAGCCAGAGAGCCGCGTCCTTGCCGATCAGTTCGGCTACGCGCTCCTGTAGCCGATTGGTGGTCGGGTCCTCACCGTACTGGTCGTCGCCCACCGCCGCTGCCGCCATCGCGGCACGCATCGCGTCGGTTGGACGCGTCACCGTGTCCGAGCGCAGATCAATGGCGTCAGCAGCCATGAGCCGTCAGGGTGGCGACGACCATGGGCGCCGGCGTCTCGAGCAGGACCACCAGGCCGCGCCTGTGGTGCCACTCCTGCTCGATGCCGCGCCGGAAGTCCGGGTGCGAGTAATACATCACGGCGAATGCCAGCAACAGCACGATCGCGAACGCCCAGGCAAGCCGGGTCAGTCGCCGCAGCGCCGGTCCCGCCGCAGCAAAAGCTCCGTAGAACCAGTTCGCCAGACCGTAGAGAACGATCAGCAGGATGATCCAGAGCACCTTTCCCGCCGTCCCGCGCTTGTTGTCGACGGCACAGTCGACCACGCACCAGATCGGCTGGATCAGGGCCATGAACGCCATCAGCACGAAGAAGGCGATCATGAAGCCCGTCATCGCCAGCGCCGCCAGGCCGGTGAAGGTTTCAGTCATGCTGTCGCCTCGCCGTGTCGATCGGGATTCGGAAATTCGGAGCCATCAGCGCACGCAATCAAGGAAGTACTCGGTGCGCCCGTCGACGGCGTCCTTGACGAGGCCGTGAATGTCAGTACCGAAACCCGGATAGCGCACGCTCATTTCACGCGCGAACTGCAGGTACCGGACGATCGTCCGGTTGACGCGTTCGCCCGGAATCAGCAGCGGAATGCCCGGCGGATAGGGCGTCAGCAGCACCGAAGTGACGCGGCCCTCGAGCTGATCGATCGGCACGCGGTCCACCGCGCTGTGTGCCATCTGCGCGTACGCGTCTGCCGGCTTCATCACCGGCTCCATTTCCGACAGGTACATCTCGGTCGTCAGGCGCGCGATGTCGCTGTCGCGGTAGATCGCATGCACGGCCGTGCAGAGCTCGCGCAATCCCATCTTCTCGTACTGCGGAAACTGGCGGATGAACTCCGGCATCACCCGCCACAGCGGCTGGTTGTGGTCGTAGTCGTCCTTGAACTGCTGCAACTCGGTGACCATCGTGTTCCAGCGGCCCTTGGTGATGCCGATCGTGAACATGATGAAGAACGAATACAGGCCCGTCTTCTCGACGATGATGCCGTGTTCGGCGAGATACTTCGTGACCACCGCGGCCGGGACGCCCGGATCGACGAATGAGCCGTCGAGGTTCAGCCCCGGCGTGATCACCGTGGCCTTGATCGGATCCAGCATGTTGAAGCCAGGCGCGATCCTCTCGAAGCCGTGCCACGCGTCGCCGGGCTTCAGCATCCAGTCCTCGCGCGTGCCTGCATTGTCCCCGACAAGATGCTCCGGGCCCCAGACCTTGAACCACCAGGAGTCGCCGTACTCGTCGCCGACCTTGCGCATCGCGCGGCGAAAGTCCAGCGCCTCCGAGATCGACTCCTCGACCAGCAC
>JBAVOG010000196.1:0-16740 GCA_049691875.1 Burkholderiales bacterium
CATCGGAGATCACGGGCACGAACCGGAAGTTCGCGTGCTCCGTATCCCATCGCCGCGCGAGATCGGCCAGGTAGAGATCCTTCGGTCGCCGCCCGCCCCAGTAAAGCACCATGCTGCGTTCGTTGCCCTTCTCGAACGCATCCTCGATGATCGCCTTGATCGGCGCGAAACCCGTGCCGCTCGCCACGAACACGATCGGCTTGTCGCTCTCCTGGAGGAAGAAGGAGCCAAGCGGCCCCTCGAAACGCATGATGTCGCGCTCCTTCATGGTCGTGAAGACATGATCGGTGAAGTTGCCCCCCGGCACGTGTCGCACGTGCAATTGCAGGAATTCGTCGGCGTGCGGAGGGTTTGCCATGGAAAAGCTCCGGCGCTCGCCCCCCTTGAGCAGAAAATCGATGTACTGCCCGGCGAGAAATTGGAGCCGTTCGGTTGCAGGCAGCTTGAGCGAGAGAATGGCCACGTCGTCGGTGGGCCGCTCGATGCTGTGTATCCGGCAGGGTAGCTTCTTGACGACGATGTCCTTGACCGCGCCGATCGCGCGCGCCTCGATCACCACATCGGAACGCGGCCGTGCCTGGCAAAAGAGTGCATAGCCCGCGGCGCGCTCGTCGTCCGAGAGCGCGCTCGAATGGTATTTCCCGTAGTCGATCTCCCCCGCGAGCAGCTTGCCTTTGCATGAGCCGCAGGCGCCGTCGCGACAGCCATAGGGAAAATGGAAGCCCTCGTTGAGGGCCGCCTGCAGAATCGTCTCGCCGTCGGGCACCGTTAAGGTGTGGCCGCTCGGCTGCACTGTCACCTGATGGGGCATGCCGCCTGTTCCTCGCTGCGCCGGGATTAGAATCCCGTTGTGAAAACCCTGCTGATCGTCGGATTCGGCGACGTGGTGCGGCGCGCCTTGCCGGAGCTGTCGGCGCACTACCATGTCGTCGCGCTCGTACGCACCGCTGACGCCGCCGGCCAGGCAGTACGCCTCGGCGCGACGCCGGTCGTGGGCGATCTCGACCGACCGGAAACGCTCGCCTCGATTGCGGGGATCGCCGAATGCGTGCTGCATCTCGCACCACCCGACGCACGCAACGACCGTGACCACCGCACGCGATCGCTCGTCGATGCCCTTTCGGCGCGGACGATGTTAGCACACGCGAATGGCGCCATCCGCCGTCTCGAGCGCATCGTATATGTGAGCACGAGCGGCGTGTACGGCGACTGTGGCGGCGCGCGCGTGGACGAGAGCCGCCCCGTGAATCCGCAATCCGACCGTGCGCGACGGCGCGTGGACGCAGAGCGTGTGCTGCTGGAGTGGGGCGAGCACGAGTCGGTGTGCATCTCGGTCCTGCGCGTGCCGGGGATCTATGCTGCGGATCGCCTGCCCATCGAGCGGCTCGAAAGGGGAACTCCGGCGCTGCGCGCCGAGGATGACGTCTTCACGAACCATATCCATGCGGACGATCTTGCTCATACCTGTGTGGCCGCCCTCGCGCGCGGTGGTGCCGGGCGCATCTACAATGTCGCGGACGAGAGCGAGATGAAGATGGGCGAGTATTTCGACCTCGTGGCCGATCGCGCCGCGCTGCCCAGGCCACCGCGCATCGCGCGAGCCGATGCGGCGGGGCGAATACCGCCCACGACACTTTCGTTCATGAGCGAGTCGCGGCGGCTCGTGGCCCGCCGCATGAAGGAGGAGCTCGGCGTCGTGCTCCGGTACCCGACGGTCCGCGAGGGCGTGCCGCAACGAATCGATCGCGCCGCCGCGAGGGCCCCAAAACAGGGTTAGCGATGGCCAGTCCGCAGGAGACGTTGCTCGTCATCACCAATCTGCCCGACCGGGCGAGCGCCGAGCGGCTCGCGGATGCGCTGATCGAGCGGCGTGTCGCGGCGTGCGTGAATGTGATGGCGCCCTGCCGATCGGTGTATCAGTGGCAGGGGTCGGTCGAGCATTCCGAAGAGCACCCGGTCTTCGTCAAGACGCCTGCGGACCGGTACGATGCCCTGCAGCAGGCAATCCGGGACCTCCACCCCTACGAACTTCCGGAGATCATCGCAGTCCGAGTGGAGGCCGGGCTGCCCGCCTATCTCGCGTGGGTGGTCTCGGAAACGCGTCCGAAGGCATAATCTCCGACCCATGCGCGCCTTGATCGCACTGCTTGTCGGCCTGGTCGCCACGGCTCCCGTCCTGGCGCAGGACATCCTCGAGCCGGAAAAAGCGTTCCGCTTCTCGGCGCGGGCGATCGACGATCGCACGCTCGAGGTCCGCTATCGCATCGAGGACGGGTACTACATGTACCGGGACAAGTTCCGGTTCGCGGCCGAGCCTGCAGAAGTGAAGCTGGGCCCCGCGGCATTTCCCCCGGGCAAGGTCAAGCAGGACGAGTTCTTCGGGAAAGTCGAGACCTACCGCGGCAACCTGGCCATTCGCGTCCCCGTCGAGGCGAGCACCGATCGGATCAAGCTGGCGGTGACCTCGCAAGGCTGCGCGGACGTCGGGATTTGCTACCCGCCGCTGACCCAGCACGCCGAGCTGACGATGGCGGCGCTGTCCACGATCGGAGGCGGAACGCCGTCACCCTTTAAATCGGCTGCGCCGAGCACGCCGCTTGCGCCGACATCTTCGGTGGCCGTGCTTCCCCAGGGTGCGGACGCGAACGCTGGTCAATTCGTCGGACGGCCAGTGAGCGGTCAGATCGCGGCGATCAGCGACGAGTCCACTGCGGCCGGCATACTCGCGGGCGGCAGCCTGTGGGCGATCTTCGGATTCTTCTTCGCGGCGGGGCTGTTGCTCACTTTCACGCCCTGCGTATTGCCGATGATCCCGATTCTCTCCGGAATCATCGTCGGTGAGGGCCGCGAGGCACACCACAAGGGGCGGGCGTTCGCGCTTTCGCTTGCGTACGTGGCCGGGATGGCGGTGACCTACACTGCGCTGGGGGTCGCGGCGGGGCTCGCCGGATCGATGTTCGGGGGAGCGCTTCAGAATCCCTGGGTGCTGGGTGCGTTCGCGGCAATCTTCGTCGTGCTCGCGTTCTCGATGTTCGGGTATTACGACATCACCCTTCCGTCCTTCCTGCACACGAAGCTCACCCACGCGAGCAACAGGCTCACCGGCGGGCACGTCGGTGCGGTCGTGGTGATGGGCGCGCTGTCCGCCGCAATCGTCAGCCCCTGCATCGCGGCGCCGCTCGCGGGCGCGCTCGTCTACATCAGCCAGAGCCGCGACGTCGTGCTCGGTGCGACGGCGCTTTTCTCGATGGCCGTCGGAATGGGCGTGCCCCTCATCGCGGTTGGCGTGACCGAGGGCGCACTCCTGCCGCGTTCGGGGCACTGGATGAAGTCGGTGAAGAAATTCTTCGGCTTTCTCATGCTTGGCGTGGCGATCTGGATCGTCGCGCCCGTCATTCCGGTCGTGGCGCAGATGCTTCTCTGGGCCTCGCTCCTGATCGTCGGCGCGATGTATCTGCACGCCCTCGATGCGCTGCCCCACGACGCCCCGGACACCGCACGGTTCTGGAAAGGCGTGGGGGTGATTTCATTGCTCGCCGGTGTAGCGCTCGCAATAGGTGCGTTCTCCGGTCACCGCGACATCCTGCAGCCGTTGTCGGGCTTCCGTGCGGGTGCGGGGCCGGCAGGTGGCGCGGGCACGGAGGTCAGATTCGAGAAAGTGCGTTCGCTCGCCGAGCTCGACGCGCGGCTCAAGACGGTCGGCGCACCCGTGATGCTCGATTTCTATGCGGACTGGTGCGTGTCATGCAAGGAGATGGAGCGTTTCACCTTCAGCGACGCGCGCGTGCGCGACAAGCTGCGCTCGATGGTCCTGTTGCAGGTGGACGTCACCGCAAACAACGCGGACGACAAAGTGCTGCTCAAGCGCTTCAGGCTGTTCGGCCCGCCCGGCATCATCTTCTTCGATCGCAAGGGCGAGGAGATCGACGGCCTGCGGGTGATCGGCTATCAGCCGGCCGACCGTTTCCTCGAGTCGCTCGCCCACGCGACGCGTCTTTGATCCCGCGCAGCGTTCAACCGCCGCGCACCGCGAGCACGATCTTGCCGATGTGCGTCGAGGACTCCATCAGCTCGTGCGCGGCGGATGCCTCGGAATAGAAAAAAGTCCGGTAGAGATACGTGCGCAGCTCGCCCGATTCGAAGCGCGGCCAGGCCTGCTCCAGAAGGTCTTGCGCAATGGCGGCTTTTTCCGCGATCGTGCGCGGCCGAAGCGTGGAGCCGGTGAACGTGAGGCGCTTGATCATGATCGGCATGCAGTCGATCGATACCTTGCTCGGCTGGAGGAACGCAATCTGCACCAGACGCCCTTCGAGCGCGAGCGAGCGGATATTCTTCTCGACGTATTCTCCACCGACCATGTCGAGAATGAGGTCGACTCCGCGCTTCTCCGTCGCTTTCCAGAGCCCCGCCGCCCAGTCTTCGTCCTTGTAGTTCCACACCTCGTCGGCGCCCATCGTGCGGCAAACCTCGGCCTTCATCGTGTTGCCCACGGTCGTGTACACGGTCGCTCCCCGGGCCTTGGCGAGCTGGATCGCCGCGAGACCTATGCCGCTCGAGCCGCCGTGGACGAGGAAGGTCTCGCCGGATTTCAGGCGGCCGCGATCGATGATGTTGGTCCATACGGTGAACCAGTTCTCGGGCAGAGAAGCTGCCTGCTCGACCGTGAGCCCCTTCGGCACGGGCAGGCAGTGGAGGGCAGGCGCTACGCAGTACTCCGCGTAGCCGCCGCCCGGGGTCAACGCGCACACCACGTCGCCGGGTTTCCACTGCGTGACGTCCGACGCGACTTCGACGATCTCTCCGGCAACCTCGAGCCCGAGGACCGGCGATGCGCCGGGCGGCGGAGGATACTTTCCGGATCGCTGCAGGATATCGGGCCGGTTCACCCCTGCGTACTGCACCTCGATGAGCACTTCTCCGGTCTTGAGAACCGGCTTCGCGCTTTCCGCGATCTTCAGCACCGAGGCGGGTCCACCCGCTCCGTGGTCTATGAATTTCATGGGAATGCCGCCCTTTCTGTGATCATGGCTTGGAGATGTCGTGAACGATGCGCAGGTTGCGCGTGACGAGATGCACCTCGCGACACATGCGGCCGCATCCGATTCGAGGATGCCGCGACGGCGCCGGCTACGCGCGCCGCAGAAACGTTTCCGCGAGGCGCACCCAATACGTCGCGCCCAGCGGAAGGATGGCGTCGTTGAAGTCGTACCCCGGGTTGTGCAACATGCAGCCTCCCTCGCCGGGACCATTCCCGATCCACACATAGGCGCCCGGCTTGGCCTGAAGCATGAAGGCGAAATCCTCGGCGCCCATGGTCGGGGGAAGGTCGGTGTGGACGTTCTCCGCGCCGACGATGTCGCGCATCACCTCTGCCGCAAATGCGGCCTCGGCGGGCGCGTTGATGGTCGGGGGATAGTGCCGTTCGTAGCGCACCGTGATCTGGGCGCCGTGCGCCGCGGCAACGCCAGCGCAGATTCTTCGGATGCCTTCCTCGATCAAGTCCTGCACCGCGGGCCGGAACGCGCGCGCGGTCCCGCGCAACACGGCTTCGCCCGGTATGACGTTGATCGCGTCGCCCGCATGAAACTGCGTGACGGTGATGACCGTCGCATCCACCGGATTGGCGTTGCGGCTGACGATCGCCTGCAATGCCTGCACGATCTGACTTCCAACGACGACCGGATCGATGGTCTGGTGAGGCATCGCAGCGTGCCCGCCTCGCCCCTTGACCCGGATCTCGAATTCGTCTGAGGACGCCATCATCGGACCCGGCATCACGCCGAATTCGCCCACCGGCATGCCCGGCCAGTTGTGCATGCCGAAGACGGCTTCCATGGGGAAGCGCTCGAAGAGCCCTTCCTCGACCATGACCCTGCCACCCCCGCGACTTTCCTCGGCGGGCTGAAAGATGAAGTGCACCGTGCCGTCGAAATTGCGCGCCGCCGCAAGATGCTTTGCGGCGCCCAGCAACATCGCGACGTGGCCGTCGTGTCCGCATGCGTGCATGCGACCCGCGTGCGTCGACCGATGCTCGAAGGTATTGGTTTCCTGGATGGGCAGCGCATCCAGGTCGGCGCGCAACCCCACTGCCCGCTCGCTCGTCCCGACCGTCAGGGATCCGACCACGCCGGTTCGGGCCAGTCCACGATGCACCGGGATGCCGAATGACGCGAGTTTTTCTGCCACGGATTCCGCGGTGCGATGCTCCTCGAACGCGGTCTCGGGATGAGCGTGAATGTCGCGTCGCCAGACCGCCATTTCGGCATGCAAGGCGTTGAGCGGTTCGATGATAGACACGGCGGTCTCCGGGAAATTGCTTGTTATGGCGTTCTGTTTACGGAGTGCCTGGTTTGCGCAATGGAAGATCTGGATGCAAGCAATGCTGGGCCGCACCCCGGCGAGTTGATTATATAGCGGGTGATTCGGGCGCCGTATTCCTGTTACACGCAGTGTTTCTGCTTCAAAACCCCGGCGTTCCCTTACAATTTCGTACTTTCCCCGATTGGCCGAACCTGCAGAATGCGCCGACACATTCAAGGCATCGATCACGTGGTGCTCGTCGTGAACGATCTCGTCGCGGCCGCCGAATCGTTTCGGCGCATGGGTTTCGTCGTCACGCCGCGCGGCGATCATACGCTCGGCTCACGCAATCACTGCGTGATGCTCGGCAGCGACTACATCGAGCTACTCGCGAGCCCGCCGGACAATCCGCACCCGTCACGCCAGCACTACACGGAGTTCGCAAAGGGGGGCGACGGTCTTGCGGCGATCGCGCTTCGCACCGACAGCGCAAAGGAGGCTTACACGGAGCTGTTGTGGGCCGGTTTCGCGCCGACCGATCCGGTCGATTTCTCGCGACCGGTGCGCCTGCCCGAGGGGACGCGCGATGCGCGCTTCCGTATCACACAGCTCGCAGCCGACCAGACGCCGGGTGGGCGCGTGTTCGTCTGCGAGCACTTCACGCGCGACGTGGTCTGGCGGCCGGAATACCAGTCACATCGCAATGGCGCTACCGCATTGGCCGCCGTGGCGATCGTGACTGAGGATGTCGCGACCAGCGCAAGTGCCTACGAGCGCATGTTCGACTCCCGTGCGCAGGCCATCGACGAGGGGCTGCTGATCCAGACCGGGTCCGCGCCTATCGTGTTGACGACCGGCCCGGCGCTTGCAAAACGGCTGCCGGGAATCGGGAGCAGTCCGCGACTTGCGCCGAAGCTGGCGGCGCTTTTCATCCATGTCGCTGATCGTGACGCTGCGGCAGACGCCCTCGCCGCAGGTGGCATGCATCATGCGCGCATGCCAGACGGATCACTGGCGGTCGGACCGGAACGTGCGCACGGTGTTGCGCTCGTGTTCGGCTGATACGCGATCGGCTGGGAAGAGGCAGGCTGAAAAACGGGGTCCGCGATGTTCCGCAAGAATCGCACGCTCGCAGTCGCAGCCATAGTGTCTGTTCTGTTGCATGGGTTCGGGTTGATTTCAGTTCCCCGATTCGATCTCTATTCAGCGGATGCGGAGGAAATTTCCCCGCCAGTGGAGGCGCGTATCGTCACACGTACGCAATCCCCGATCGCGAAGGCGCCCCCAGCTCTCGCGCCGAAAGCGACGCAGCAGCGGCACACCACCGCGAAGAAGCGGCTCGCGCAAGCGCACGCCGCTCCGAAGGCCGCCCCGCACTGGATCGCACTTCCGGACGATCTTGGCGCCGTCCCGCCGATGCCCGACGGTGGTCTTGGCGACGCGGTTGCGCAGTCGAGCCCGGCCGGGCCATCCGATGCCGCAGGAAGCGAATCGGCGGCCGGCAACGGCAACTCGGCTGCCGCGGCAACGAATGACGGTGGCGGTGCCGCGGAATATCCTGTCCGTCGCGCGCGGCTCGTGTACGACCTGCTCTATGCGGGAGGTCAAGTCGGCACCTTGACGCACACTTGGGCGACGGACGGTCATGTCTACCGCGTCGAGTCTGTCGCGGAAGGCGCGGGCCTCGTGAAACTGTTCTATGGTGGCAAGTTTATCCAGCGCTCAAGCGGCCGCCTCGGGGCAAGCGGCCTCATTCCGAGCGAGTACACGCTTCAGCGCGGGAGCGCCGCTCGCAGCGAGTCGGCGCGATTCGATTGGGGCGCCGGCAAGCTCTCGCTCGCGTGGAAGAACGAACGCCAAATCGTCGATCTGCCCACCGGCGCACAGGATGCTCTGTCGATCATCCACCAGGCGTATTTCATGCCCCCGACCGCGCCGGCCGCGCCTCTGGAAGTTGCGACGAGCCGCAAGATCGCCCACTACATCTACGAGCTCGTCGGCGAGACGCTCATCGAGACCCCGATCGGGATATTGCGCACCGTGCACATTCGGCGCGCGGACGATGATGGCATGCGAATCGAAGTCTGGCTCGATCTCGATCGCAGCCTGCTCCCCGCGCGAATCCTCGGACAGGATCACCGCGGCTTCGCGTTCGAGCAGATCATCCGCGAGGCAGCGATCGAAGCATGATCGCGTCAGCCGCGTGCGAGGCGCCGCGCGGCGTCCAGCGCGAAGTAGGTCAGCACCCCGTCCGCGCCGGCGCGCTTGAATGCGACCAGTGCTTCCATGACGCACTTCTCCTCGTCGAGCCAGCCGTTCTGAAAGGCTGCTTTGAGCATCGCGTACTCGCCGCTCACCTGGTAGACGAATGTGGGTGCCTGGAACTCGTCTTTCACCCGGCGCACGATGTCGAGATAAGGCATGCCGGGCTTCACCATCACCATGTCGGCGCCTTCCTCTAGATCGAGCGCCACTTCGCGCAGCGCTTCGTCCGTATTGGCCGGGTCCATCTGATACGTGTACTTGTTGCCCTGGCCGAGCGCCGCAGCGGATCCGACCGCGTCGCGGAACGGGCCATAGAAGCCTGATGCGTACTTAGCCGAATACGCCATGATGCGCGTGTAGATCAGCTGCCGCGCGTCGAGCGCCGTGCGTATTGCGCCGATCCGCCCATCCATCATGTCCGATGGCGCCACGATGTCCACACCGCACTCGGCCTGCGTGACCGCCTGCTTGCACAGGATCTCGATGGTCTCGTCGTTCAGGATGTAGCCGGTTTCGTCGATCACACCGTCTTGACCGTGGCTCGTGTACGGATCCAGCGCAACGTCGGTCATCACGCCGAGCTCGGGGAAGCTCTTCTTGAGTTGGGCAACCACACGCGGAACAAGTCCGTTCGGGTTCGTCGCCTCCTTGCCGTCGGGCGTCTTCAGGCCGGGTTCGATCAGCGGAAACAGCGCCAGGGTCGGTACTCCGAGCTTCAACGTCTGTTCGGCAACGCCCAGGAGCTTGTCCAGGGTGTAGCGCGACACGCCGGGCATGGAAGCCACGGGCTGTTCCTGGTTCTTGCCGTCGATCACGAACACGGGATAGATCAGGTCGTCGGTCGACAGGCGCCGTTCCCGCATCATCCGGCGGGAGAATTCGTCCCGGCGCATGCGCCGCGGCCGGAAGGCCGGGTAACTCCCTCGCGCGCTCATGTCACTCTCTTACGTTGATAAAACAATATGTTACGTCGATATACCGCTTTGTGGGAACCTTTTTGCAGCGCGTGCACTCTCAAACGTAGACGATCTCGATCGTCTCCCGCTTCTCCTCCCTGAGCGGGTGCCTTAGTCATTAAGGCGTTCAGCCCCGAGCTTTCCCCTTTAGCTCGGGGCTTTTTTGTTTCTGCGGCCCCGAGCTTCGTAACCCCTCCTCGGGGCACTCTTGTCGATGCGGGCCGCGTTCTTGCGCACCTCGGTCGGGGCGCTGCTGGGCTCGCGGCGCTCATTTCCCTTGGTCGCTCCGAGTGCCAGCCAGGATCCCAGCGTTTCCTCCGCGGCATCAATTCCCGTTCGCTTGAGCGCCGAAAACAGCTGAACGGTGAAATTGGGCGACAGCTCGGCAAGGCGCTTCCTTACGCCCAGGAGCGCAGCCTCGGCTGCGCTGCGCGTCAGTTTGTCCGCCTTCGTCAACAGGACGTGCACCGGCTTCCCGGTCGGCCCGAACCAGGCCAGCATAGTCTCGTCGAGCGAGGTGAGGGGGTGCCGAATATCCATGACAAGGACCAAGCCCAGCAGCGATTCCCTTGATTGTAAGTACCCACTCAAGATCTTTTCCCAGTGTTTCCTGGTCGGCCCGGGAACGCGCGCGTAGCCGTAACCGGGCAGGTCCACGAGCAGGCCACCTCCGACCAGACGGAAAAAATTGATGAGCTGCGTGCGGCCGGGCGTCTTGCTCACGAACGCCAAGCGGTTGTGGTGCGCGAGGGCGTTGATGGCGCTCGACTTGCCCGAATTCGAGCGACCCGCGAATGCGACCTCGGGCGCACCGGGTGGTGGGAGGTCCCGCAACTCGTGCGCGGACATCACGAAAGTCGCGTTTCGGAACATGGACATGGATGCTGAACGCGGGGATTCGATCGCGATCGCCAGAGGTATGGGTCGCGCCGAATCGAGTGGTGGAAAGGTTGCGCGGTCGCGACGTTGGCGGCGCGCCGGCACGCTGCGCTAGAATAGCAGCTTTCCTCAACGTCCCGTCTCGAAAGGAAATTCGAATGAAGATTCGCCTGGCGCTGCTGTGTGCGGCGCTCGCGAGCGGTGTCGCGCTTGCCGCGGAACCCACGCCCAAAGCCGACCCCGCAAAGGCACAGCAGACGGCTTCTCAGGTCTGCGCGGCGTGCCACGGCGCCGCCGGGCAAAGCGCGATTCCCGCGAATCCCAATCTTGCCGGTCAGGTTCCCGAGTACACCGCCAAGCAGCTCATGAACTTCAAGGCGGCGGATGGCAAGCCGGCCATGCGCGAGAATCCCATCATGGCCGGCATGGTGGCTAATCTCACGCCCGAAGACATGCGCAATCTCGCTGCGTATTACGCGGCGCAGACGCCTGCCACGGGCGCCGCGCATAACACCGCTACGATCGAGCTGGGTCAGCAGATTTTTCGCGGGGGCATCGCGTCGCAGGGCATTCCGGCTTGCGGCAGCTGCCATGGTGCGATCGGCGCGGGCATACCGGCGCAGTATCCTCGCCTTGCAGGGCAGCATCCGGAATACATCGAGGCGCAAATGAAGGCGTGGCGGAGCGGCGAGCGCGCCAACGACGCGGGCAAGATGATGCGTGCCATCGCCGCGAAAATGTCGGATACGCAGATCAAAGCGGTCGCCGACTACATCGCCGGGCTTCGCTGACCGCGGGCCTGAAGCGGGAAGGAGGGTAACGGGAGGAAACCAGCCGGTTTCCTCCTGTTCGTGACCTGCCTGGATGGTCCCTGAGGGCACTGTTTCATGACCATCCAGGCGTTCGACGTAGCGATCATCGGATCCGGACCCGGTGGGTACCGGGCTGCGGTGCTTGCGGCGTTGCGAGGCATGAAGGCGGCCGTCATCGAGCGCGGCGTGTGGGGCGGCACATGCCTGAATCGCGGATGCGTTCCGAAAAAGGCCTGGTACGAAAGTGCGCGGCTGCTTGCCGCACACGGTGCATTTGCGCAGCGTGGTCTGCGGGGGGCGCTCACGCCTGATCTAGCGCAAGCCTGGCGCGATCAGCAACGCATCGTGCGAGCAGTCCGGACGAGCTATGTCGACTACCTTTCTCGTCTCGGCGTCGCTGCGTATTCCGGCGTCGCGCGCCTTTGCTCGCGGACCGAGATCGAGATCGATGCGCACGAGCGCGTGCATGCCGCGCACGTCGTATTGGCCACCGGCTCGGCACCTGTCGTACCGCCTTCGCTAGCCTTGCACCCGGATCGGGTGCTGACCACCGATGCGCTGTTTGATCGACCCCCACCGCGCGGCAAACGTGTCGCGATCGTCGGTAGCGGAGTGATCGGAACCGAAATGGCCTTCATTCTTTCCATGCTGGGCCTGGAGATCATATGGCTCACACAGGCGGCGGCGCTATCGCGCAGCAGCTACAGCGCGCCTGCGCTGAAGCTGCTGCACACTGCACTCGCCGATCTCGGGATCCGACCGCGCGTCGGAAGGCGTCCGATCGCCTGTGACGTGCAACCCGACGGCGTCACGCTGACACTGCCCGAAGGCTGCACCGAGAAGGTCGACTGGGTGCTCGTCGCAGCGGGACGCACACCCTGCACCGCCGATCTCGGTCTCGAGTCTGCGGGCGTGACGCGCGACGAGGATCAGTACATTCGAGTCGATGACCATCAATGCACCAGCGCGCCGAACGTTTACGCGATCGGTGATTGCGCAAATCGCGCAATGACCTCGAACCATGCGCTCGCGGAAGCGTCCACCGCGGTGGCGAATATCGCGTCGCCCGGCAGCGCGCGGCGCAGCGACGCGCCCGTACCGCAGGTCGTGTACTCGGCCCTCGAGCTTGCGCGACTCGGGCTGAGCGAGGCCGAGGCTGAATCGGCGGGTCACGAAGTTGCAACCGGCTTTGCCGCCCTCGATTCAAGTCCGGCCGCCCTCGCGCTTGGCGACTCGCGCGGCTTCGCCAGGCTCGTTGCGGACGCAGATTCCGGTACGCTGCTCGGTGCCGAGGCGGTGGGTACCCAGGCGGGCGAATGGATACACACAGTTAGTGCGTGCATAGGCGATCCCGATGCGCTCGCGCGGTTGGCGAGAATTCGCTACAACCACCCCGCGCTCGCCGAGGAGCTCATGAACGCCACCGACACGCTTGCGGCGAAATGGGATCTCGCGGATCGTGTGTTTCGTCCGGTACGGGGATAGGTTGTGGGAATAGGAACAGGCCGGGAGCTGTTCTAGTGGGGGCGACGCGTGGACGGGTGGGGCCCGTGACTCGGCTTGGATTGACGGCGGTTCTGCTCGCAGCGGTGCTGGGAGGATGCGCGACGCTTTTTGACGAACCGCCGCCCGCGCACAGCCTGGACGGAGTGCTCGTGGATGCCGGTGGCATGACGCTCTACACGTTCGACAAGGATCCACCACGCGCCCGCGGCAGCTTGTGCGTCGCCGAATGCGCCCACAGCTGGCCGCCGTTTGCGGCCCCTGCGAACGCGAAGCCGGTGGGTGAGTACACGCCGATGAGGCGCACTGACGGAACGCTCCAATGGGCCTACCAGGGCAAACCGCTGTATCTGCGGAACCAGGATCAGAAGCCTGGCGACACGACCGGCGACGGGGTCGAGAATCTCTGGCGCGTGGCGCGGCCATAGCGCACAGTGCGGAAGGACGCGCGACCACCCCATGGATCAAGCTACGCTCACTCCGCATATTCCGCGCTTGCGCCGTTACGCACGCGCACTGGTCGGCGATCGTTATGCGGCCGATGACCTCGTTCAGGACACTCTCGAGCGGGCGATCAACAAGTTTCATCTCTGGCGGCCGGGAAGCGACCTGCGTGCCTGGCTTTTCGCGATCATGCACAACGTGCACGTGAATCAGCTTCGCAGTCGCGCGGCGCGGCCCGAGACGCCGCTCGATGACGGGGACGCGCTTCCCCAGTCGGTGCCCGAGACGGATCGTCACGAAATACGCGACATGCAAACCGCGATCGCCGCGCTCCCCAGCGAGCAGCGTGAGGTGATCCTGCTGATCGCGCTGGAACAGCTGAGCTACTCGGAAGTGAGCAAGGCGCTCGACATCCCTATCGGTACGGTGATGTCGCGCCTGTTTCGCGCACGCGAGCGGCTGCGCGCGCAGCTAGCCGGGGTGACGCCGCAATCGAGTCTGAAGCTCGTGAGATGACTCCTTCCGAGCACGACATTCACGCACTTGCCGACGACCTGATCGGGCCGGAGCGTCGCGCCGAGGTCGCGGCGCACCTTGCGCGCGATGCCGAAGCAGCTGAGCGCGTTGCGGCGTATCGCGAGCAGAACGCACAGCTCCGCGCGCTCTTCAACCCGGTGCTGGACGAGGCGATCCCGCAACGCCTGACCGTGCCTGCGCCGCGTCGTCACTTCATGCGATTCGCGATCGCGGCGAGCTGGCTCATTCTCGGCGCAGCGATCGGATGGGGCGCGAATAATCTCATTGGCGAAGACCCAGGTCGATCGGTGACGCTGGCCCGCCGGGCGGCGATCGCGCATGCCGTCTACTCGCCAGAGGTGCGCCACCCGGTGGAAGTGGGCGCGGACCAGCAGGAGCACCTCGTGCGTTGGCTATCGAAGCGGCTTGGCGCCGATCTGCGACCCCCGGTCCTCGTGGAGAGCGGGTACGAGCTCGTCGGTGGCCGCCTGCTCCCTGGTGATCGGGGCGCGGTTGCCCAGTTTATGTATCAGGACGCCAAAGGCCGCCGTCTCACGCTGTATGTGTCCAAGATGAACGTCAGCCAGGGCGACACTGCTTTCCGATTCAGCCGCGAAAATGGCGTCAGCGTCTTCTACTGGGTGGACGGCGCGCTCGGTTACGCGCTATCCGCGGACTTGCCGAAGCATGACCTCCTCGGCGTGGCCACGGTGGTCTACAAACAGCTCAATCCCTAGCGCGACCCCTGACGGCGCCGCCCTGCGCGCCCGGCTGGCGCCTGCGTCCCCCCGTGGCATTTCCGGCACGGTTCGGTGTAATGAATCGGACTGGGGCCGCGACTCGTATACCATCGTTTTCAGGCCCGCAAAGGGAAACCAATCATGCTGATCAAGCGACCCGACGCCATCCCTCCATCCGAGATCACGCCGCAGCCGGTCTACGCGCGACGCCGCGAGTTCATCAAGGCTGCCGCCGCCGGAACGATCCTGTCGGCGACCGTGGGGTGCAGCGAGGACACTTCATCTGCGCAGGGCTCGGGTCGGCAGAAGCTTGCGAACGTCGCCAAGTCGCGCTTCAACGCGATCGAGGAACCGACCGAGTACAAGCACGTCACCCTGTACAACAACTACTACGAATTCGGCACCGACAAGTCCGATCCCGCCCTCTATGCCGGGCGCCTGAGAACCCAGCCGTGGACGGTCTCGGTCGAGGGGGAATGCCTGAAGCCGCGCACGTTCGGGATCGAGGATCTCCTGAAACGCCCGCTCGAGGAGCGCGTCTACCGGCTGCGCTGCGTCGAAGCCTGGTCGATGGTGATTCCCTGGGTGGGGTTCGAGCTGAACGCGCTTCTCAAGCAGGTCGAACCGACCGGTAACGCGAAATTCGTCGAGTTCGTCACGGCCCTGCAGCCCGACACCATGACCGGAGTGCGCTCTCCGGTGCTCGACTGGCCGTACGTCGAGGGACTACGGATGGACGAGGCGATGCATCCGCTCACCATTCTCGCCGTGGGCATCTTCGGAGAGGTGCTGCCGAACCAGAACGGCGCCCCCGTGCGGCTGGTGGTCCCGTGGAAGTACGGCTTCAAGAGCGGGAAGTCGATCGTCAAGATCCGGCTCGTCGAAAAGCAGCCCGGAACCGCGTGGGAGAAGGCGGCGCCGAGCGAGTATGGTTTCTACTCCAACGTGAATCCCGATGTCGATCATCCACGCTGGACCCAGAAAACCGAGCGGCGCATCCCCGAATTCTTCTCCCGGCGTCCGACGCTGATGTTCAATGGCTACGGCGATCAGGTGGCAGGGCTATACGCGGGGATGGATCTCAAGAAGTATTTCTGAGACGTCGAGCGCGGAAGATGCAGCCGAGTCGAACATGGATCAGCACGCTCAAGGCGACGCTGTTCATCGTGGCCCTCGTGCCTTTCGCGCGCCTCGCCGTCTCTGCGGTCTGGTTTCCGGACGTGCTGGGTGCGAACCCCGCCGAATTCATCACCCGCTCGCTCGGCGATTGGTGTCTGCGCTTCCTGCTGATCACCCTGGCGGTGACGCCGCTGCGGCGCATGACCGGATGGAGTTGGCTGCTTCGCCTGCGTCGCATGCTCGGGCTGTTCGCATTCTTTTATGGTGTCGTGCATTTCACGAGCTATATCGCATTCGACCACGTGTTCGATGCCGTGGCGATCCTGAAGGACATCGTTAAACGACCGTTCATCACGGTCGGATTCACGGTACTCCTCCTGCTGGTACCGCTCGCCGTCACGTCGACGAATGCGATGGTGCGCCGGCTGGGCGCGCAGAACTGGCGTGCGCTGCATCGGTTGGTGTACCCGATCGCGGCGCTTGGTGTGCTGCACTACTGGTGGATGGTGAAGCGCGACATCACCGAACCCGCGATCTACGCGGGAATACTCGCGATCCTGCTCGGCTACCGGCTGGTCGTCTACCTGCGCGAAACGCGCGTGCTGCGCTGGTCGCGAGCCACAGGTGGCCCTTCCGTCAACGATCCTTCGCGACTGACGTAGAGCAGCCCCGGATCGAGATAGAGTTCGTCCCGGCGGAGCTTGCCTTCCCCGCCCGACGGCGCAACGCCGAAGAATTCGTACTGGACGCCCTGGAAAGTCACCGTGCGGTGGATCTGGACACCGCTATAGACGCCGATCACCTCCGACGCTTCGTCCAGCGCATCGAGCCGGTGCACGATCACGCCGTGACGCCGGGCGCTCAACTCGCGCTGCCAGCGATGGAACTCGTGCGCCATCAGCATGTGCAGAGGCACCAAGACGCACAGAATGTAGAAGGCCAGTTTCGCCATGACTTCCATCATCCAACTATAGGCGTTCATCCGCCGGAAACGAAGGAACCATTACGCGCCGTGCGCTTCGCGCTGTCGGCTCGCGGCGACAGCTCTCGAAAGAACGCGCTACCACGAGGCGAACGCGACCAGAGCAGGTGCTTACTTGCTGGCGAAGCGTGCAGCCCGCGATGCCACCGGCCGCGGGAGCGCTCGCGACCGCTCAGAAATGCTGGTGAGGCGCCGCGGGTGACGGGCGCGGCGTGGGCGCCGAC
>JBAVOG010000197.1:0-7938 GCA_049691875.1 Burkholderiales bacterium
CGTCCCGCGTCCTCCACGAAACGCCACCCGGTCTCGGCCGCGATGCGAACCGCTTCTTCGCTCGCGAAAAACTTGCCCACGGGCTTGGTCGGATTGGCAAACGCAGGATCCCGCGCGTCGACCTCCACCTGGGTCACGATCGAGGTCACGGGCGTGGTGATGCCATGCTGTGTAAGCACGTTCGAAAGCGTCTGCTGGAGCATGTAGCCCATGCCGCCCTGCGAGTGCGCGACACACACGTCCATCGGCATCGGGGCGAGCTCGCGGGACGTGCGCGCCATGCGGAACAGGATGTTCCCGACGACCGGCCCGTTGCCGTGCGTCAGGATGACCCGGTAGCCGGCGCGAAACACGCGCACCAGCCGCTCGCAGGCGGCAGCCATGATCGCAATCTGTTCGCCAGCCGTGCCCTTGATGTCCGGCGGGTAGACGGCGTTCCCGCCGATCGCCACCACGATCAGCCGCGGATCGACACTCATGTCACGGGATTGCATCGCCCGTCCCGGCTGCCACACAACCGGGGATATACAAGGGGCTTGCCCCTTGTTCCGATTGGGGGATATACAAGGGGGCTTTCCCCCTTGTTCGTAAAAAGGGGGTTCTCTTGCGCGCTCGCAACGTCGATCGAAGCCAGTGCCACCGGCATGCCTTTGTTGCTAGCTACGACTTGATGCTGACCGAGCGAGCCGCAACGACGCTCGCAGCCAATCGCGCCGCGGCAGTCGAGCTCGAGACCACGTTGACGCCCGCTTCGCGCAGCGTGCGGCTCTGTGCCGACAGATGCTGCGGATCGTCCTCCGTGCCGCAGATGAAGCCGACGAGGATGAGATGGCGGCCGCCGCGCGTCGCAGCCTCCCGGGCCGCGCGGATCGCCGGGACCAGCGCGCCTGCCGGATCGGGATGCGAGCCATAGCCGAGCACGACGTCGAGCAGGACCAGGGCCGTTTCCGGATCGCGCGCTTCCGCCACCAGTCGCTCGCCGCGTGCCGTGTGGTCGATCATCGGGTGCGGACGACCGACCGTGAATTCATCGGCGCCCAGGTCGATCAGGCAATGCGAGACGCTCGGCGCGCGATCGGGTATCCCACGCGACTTGTCCAGCGGGACGTTCGACCACGACAGGACTCCTGCGGCGCGCAGCACGAGCTGCGCTTCGGTGCAGAACGTGCCGCCCGAGTACAGCCCGCGCACGTAGCGCTGGGTCGGCGCGAGCATCGAAAGCTCGGCGGGCAGCGTGGCGGTTCCGTCGAGAGTCGACCGGGTCGGCTTGTAGGTTCCGGTCGTCGCCAGCGCAACGGCCGCCGCGGCTGCCTCCTCGAGCGTCGTGACCACCGTCACGTTCCCGCTCGACTTCAATCCCTGCGCACCCAGAAACAGCACGACCACCGGTTTCCCCGCACGTGCCGCACTGTCGAGCAGATGGTCCGCCACCGACTTCGCGGGCGGCTTCGACACGATCACGATGACGCTGGTCTCGGCGTCCGCGACGAGCATCGCGAAAGCCCTTTTGAGGGTGATACCTCCGACTTCTTCGAGCACGTCGCGGCTGCCCGTGCCGATGGCGTGCGAGATGCCTTGACCGAATTGATGAACGAGCGTCGTCACCTGCTGGATCCCGGTGCCGGAAGCACCGACGACCCCGATCGTCCCGCGCCGCACGGAGTTGGCGAATCCGAGCGGCACGCCGCCGAGAATCGATGTACCGCAGTCCGGCCCCATGACCAGCAGCCCCTTCTTCTCGGCCACTGCCTTGATGGCGCGCTCCTGCTCGAGCGGAACGTTGTCGCTGAAGAGAAAAATGTGCAGGCCGTGCTTGAGCGCCTTGAGGGCCTCGGCTGCGGCATACGGACCCGGCACCGACACCTGCGCAAGTGTGGCGCTGGATGTGCCCTCGAGCGCCATCGCCACGGAGCGCGGCGCGATTTCCGCGGTGGACTGTGCGGGACCGGCGACGGCTTCGCTCGCGAGGATGCGCTCCGCTTCCAGGACGGCCTCGTCCGCCTCGCGCTGCGAGCTCGCTTCGACCGCGATCAGCAGATCCCCGGGCGTGGCCGCGCCGAGCCGCGCATCGAGCATCCCGGCGTCTTCGAGTATCGCCTTGTTCGCCGGCGTGCCCATCACCAGCGTCGCGTGCGACACGCCGTGCCGCGCAGCGATCTGCTGCGCGACCCGCATCAGCGCAACCGAGTCCTTGTAGTAACCGGGCTTGACTGACGCGGAAGCGGGCAATGGGACCTCTTTCAGCCGATGCGGGTGGCGCTCATGCGGGAAGATCGGAAGCCATCAGCTCCGGCACGATCCCGTTATCGATCGCTTCGGCATTCGCGAAGTTGAGCTCGATCTTCACGCCGTTCGGATCGATCAGGAAGAGCTGGTACAGGCCCTGCTCGTTCACCATGCGCTGCTTGAACTCGATTTGCTGGTCGCGCAGGCGCGCGATCATTTCGGGCAGGCCCTGGCAGCGGAAGGCAATGTGGTCGACGACTCCGCTCCCGAAATCGGCCTGCGATTCCTGGCCGTTGTAGCGGAGACGGTTCTCGCTGACCTTCGCGCCACCCTGCGTAATGTGCAGCACGTCGCGCTCGCCGATGTACATCCACTGCACCGGAAACCTGAAATCCGGCGTGTAGCCTCGCGCCAGCCCGAGCACGCGCTCGTACCAGTCGCATGTTGCGTGGAAGTCGGTGGTCTGGATGAGGAAGTGTTCGAGATACTTGAGCGTCATGACGATCAGACCACCTTGAATTTTATCGTTCCGACACCTTCGACGCTGCCCTCGAGCGTGTCGCCCTTCTTGACGGGGCCGACGCCGGCAGGCGTTCCGCTGTAGATCAGATCGCCGGGCGCGAGCGTGAAGAGCGTCGAGAGGTAGGCGATGGTGTCCGGTATGTTCCAGATCAACTGGGAAAGATCCCCGTCCTGGCGAATCTCGCCGTTCACCTTGAGAAAGATCCGGCCCTTTGCGGGGTGCCCGATCTTCGCGGCCGGGACGACCGCCGAGCAGGGTGCCGAGTGGTCGAACGCCTTGCCGGTGTCCCACGGCCGGCCCAGCTTTTTCGCCTCGGCCTGCAGGTCCCGACGGGTCATGTCGAGGCCGACGGCGTAGCCATAGACGTGTTCGAGCGCTTTCGCGGCCGGGATGTTCGACCCGCCCTTGCCGATCGCCACCACGAGCTCCATCTCGTGGTGCACGTCCTTGGTGGCCGATGGATACGGGAAGTCCGCATTGCCCGTGACGATCGCGCTGGCCGGTTTCATGAAGAAGAACGGCGGCTCGCGATTCGGGTCGTGACCCATCTCGCGGGCATGATCGGCGTAGTTACGCCCCACGCAGAAGATGCGATAGACCGGGAAGCGGCCCTTCTCGCCCTCCACGTCGAGAGCCGGCGTGGGCGGTGCGGGGATGACAAATTCCATGGATTGCTCCTTGATTGACGATATCTACTTCGTGGCCTCGCCGGCTTCGAGGATCACGAGCTCCACCTCGCCGGCACCGCCGGCGCGGAATGCGGCCGCTTCCTTGTACTCGGGCGATTCGTGGCAGGCTACCGCCTGCTCGAGCGACGGGAACTCGATCACGACGAAGCGCTGGAACTTTTCCGGGCCTTCGAGAACCTTGAACCGCCCGCCGCGCGCGAGCACTTTCCCGCCGTACTGCTTGAGGATCCCGGGCACCCGGTCCGTGTATTTCTTGTACGCGACGGCGTCGTTGATCTTCGAGCGCGCCAGCCAGTATGCAGCCATAGCTATCCTCCTGTCGGGTTCTCCACGGATGGGTATTTTACTCTCCGGCGCCGGGCAGTCGGCCGGCGCGTTAGAACAGCAGATTGGGCAAGGCCGTTGCAATCTGCGGATACTGGATGATGAGCGCCATGGTGATGAGGATGATGATCCAGTAGGGCGTCGAGCTCCAGAAGATATCGACTATGGTGACGGATGGATCGTCATCCTGCACGGCCGCCTTGACGGTGTAGACCAGCAGGCCGAACGGTGGTGTGAGCAGGCCGGCCTCGATGGCGAGGATGCCGACGATGGCGAACGCGATGGGGTTGTAGCCGAGGTGCTCGGCGATCGGCGCGAAGATCGGGACCGTGAGCAGCATGATGGAGATCGAGTCGATCACCATGCCCAGCAGGAACCACACGAGAACCATCACGGCGATGATGAGCACCGGCGTGAGACCGGTGTCCAGAAACAGGTCCTGGATGGCGTTGGCCATGCCGGTCATGGCGAGCGTCCGGGAATACAGGGATGCCGCAACGAGCAGCAGAAGGATCGGCGCCGAGGTGCGCCCGACCGAGAGGATCGACGCGATGATGTCCTTGTAGCGCATGCCCTTCACGACAGCCAGCACGAGCCCGATGAACGCGCCTGCGCCCGCGCCCTCGGTCGGCGTGAACACGCCGAACCAGATCCCGCCGAGGACCGCGATGATGACGGCCAGTATGCCGCCGATGCTGGTCAGGAACGCCGCAAGCGTCACATCCTCCTCGGTGCCGTCCTGCGCCTGACGCTCGACGCCGCGCCCGACCAGGGCCGGGCGCAGGAGCGCGGAGAAGAAGATATACGCGACGAACAGGACGGTCAGCAGCAGACCCGGCAGCACGCCGGCGAGAAAGATCTGGCCGATCGATTTCTCGGTCAGGATGCCCCACACGATCATCAGCACGCTGGGTGGGATCAGCATGCCAAGGCAGCTCGAACCCGCCACTGTGCCCAACGCGAAGCCCTTGTGATAGCCGAAGCGTTTCATCTCGGGATAGGCGATGCGGGAGAACGCCGCCGCGGAGGCGATGGACACGCCCGTGACGAACGAGAAGAGGGCATTGCCGAGCACGGTCGCGATGCCCAGGCGCCCGGGCAGGTGCTTCAGGCCACGGTTGATGCCGCGGTAGACGTCGGAGACTGCGCCCGACCTGCCGATGAATTCGCCCATCAGCATGAACAGCGGAATGACCGCGAAGACATAGTCGCGCAGGGCCTCGTACGCCGTGCTGCCGAGCATGTTCGCGACCACCTGCATGTCGCCCGTCACGAGGTAGATGCCGATCGCGCTGGTCATGCCGAGCGCGATCGCGATGTGCACGCCCAGCGCGACAAGAATCAACAGGCTGACGATCAGAGCGATCGCGGTGGAGACGTCAAACACGGGAGCTGGCCTTTGGCCTGGTTCGGGTGAGCTTCCGGAATGACCCGGAAATCGGGCTGGTGTATCGGGGCTGGGGCTCTGGGGTCTAGTGCTTCGGCGCGGGGCGGAAATCGTCGTTCTGATCGCTCGCGGAGTCACCCGCCGCGGTCGGCCGCACGACGTCGAGATAGGCCATGACGAGATAGTTGACGATGGCCAGGACGCTGCCGAGCAGAATCAGGAAGCGGGTCGGCCATGCCGGCACGCGCAGCGCGCCTTCGCCCTCGAACTCGCCGCCGATCCACGAATCGATGGCCAGCTGCCATCCGCCCCAGATGATGAGCACGAAGAACGCCACGCCCAGCAGATATCCGAACGCCAGCGAAGCACGCCGCGCCCACGATGGAAAAAGGTCGATGACGAAATCGGCGGAGAGCATGGAACGGCTGCGTATGGCATAGCCGGCCTGCAGGAAAACGATGATCACGATCGAGTTGGCGACGATCTCGCGCACGCCGTTCAGCGGGTTGTTGAATACGCCGCGCCCGATGATGTCCGCCATGATGATGAAGGTCAGCACGAAGGCCCAGGTCGCGGCCATGACCATCATGAACTTCGAAATCTTGTCGCTGATTACCCGGACTGACATGAATCTCTGCTACCAGACCTGGATGCGCGAGCGCCCGCCGGGGGAACGACCGGTTTCGGCGTCCCGCCAGCAGACGAGTTCGGTTCGATCGTCGGTGCGCCTTACTTGACGACGTAGCGAACCGGCCAGGTATAGCCGTGCTTCTCGGCCGATTCGAGGACCGTGTTGAGCGTCTTGACCACCGGCAGGTCCTGCTTCTTCAGCTCGTCCGCGTGGGATTGCGGCCAGTCCTTGAGCGACATTGCCCAGTCCTTGCGCACGCTGGGATCGAGTTCCTTCACCTTGGCGAGCCCGCCCTTGAGCTTCTCGATGTCGCTGCCGTAGCGTTCCTTGTTGTTGGTGCCGGTCTTCTCTTCGTAGGCGCGCGCCACCTCCAGGAGGATCGGCTGGACGTCCTTGGGCAGGCGGTTCCAGGTGTTCTTGTTGATGGTCAGACCATGCCAGGTGATCGAGCCGAATCCGATCAGCGTATAGAACGGGCCCGGCTCGTAGAGCTTCAGGTTCACCCACGCGCTCGGGAACATGATCCAGCCTTCATAGACGTGGGTCTTCATGCCCGTGTAGGCCTCGGGTAGCGAGCCCTGTACCGGCGTCACGCCGGCATACTTCAGCCAGTTGAGGTTGAGCCCCGCGCCCGCGATCTTGACGCCCTTCAGGTCGGCGACCTTGTTCCAGTCGAACGACGTGCCGAGGTTGTAGCCGCCGTCGGCGATGCGCGCCAGGAGCTTCTGGTTGTACTTCTCCTCGAACACGCTCGTGAGGTAGGGAACCGCCTTGTAGACGTCCTGCGCAACTGCGAGACTCACCGTCGGATCCATCGTGCCGAAGGGCAGCATCACCTGAAACGCGTGCAGCGGCAGTTTCGACGCCTCGAAGCAGAAGCAGAAACCGCCGATGTCGACGATGCCGTTCTGCACGCCCTCGAGCGTCTCCGTCACCTTCACGATCGAGCCGCTGTAGCCTTCGACGAACTCGATCTTGTGCTTCGTCCTGGCTTCGACCTGCTTCTGCAGCTCCACCTGAAAGAAATCCTTCATCAGGCCCGCATACACGACGCCGGGCGGATGACCGGTGGCGATGCGCAGCTTGATGGTGTCGGCCTGCGCCGGCGCGGCGGCGAGCGCGGAGAGTGCAGAGAGTGCAATTGCGGCACGGGTGAAGTGACGGATGATCTTCATGGTTTCCTCCAGGTGGTCCTCGTGATCCTCACGATCCCGGCGATGGTGCGGACGCTCTGCAGCACCGCCCACGCTTGTCGTGGGTGCGTTTTTCTGTGATATTTCACTACGCAGCAGGGTCCTGTCAAGCTTGCGCTGCGTCATGGCACTCATGCCCACCAAGATCTCTCGCGCTCCATCACATAACGGCCGGCGTCCGCTATTGCGCGACGACGTGCACGCGAAGATCAAGAACGCGATCCTGACGTGCGAGCTGGCGCCCGGAGCGAAGATTCACGAGCAGGAACTCGCGCTCGCGCACAAGGTGAGCAAGTCGCCGATCCGCGACGCCCTGCTCAGGCTGCAGAGCGAGGAGCTGGTGGACGTGCTGCCGCGCAAAGGCTACCGGGTGAAGCCGGTCTCGCTCGTCGACGCGTTGGATCTCTACGACATGCGGCTCGTGCTGGAACAGGCCTGCGTCGAGCGCGTCATCGATCATGCATCGGACGCCGAGCTGCGCTCGCTCGACGCGTACCGGCGTGCGCCGCCCGCCGCCGACCTTGCGACGTGGATCGAATACAACCGCCAGTTCCATATCGCCATCGCCGCATTGTGCGGCAATAGCCGCCTGCTGCGCGCGCTGACGGAACTCATCCTCGCATTCGACCGCCTGACCTACACCGGGGTCGCCGGCCTGGCAGGCAACCGGGTCATGCAGAAATTCGGGGGCGAGCATCGCCAACTCATCGACGCGATCAAGGCCCGCGACACGCGCAAGGCCTCCGCGTTGATCCGCGCCCACATCGAGGGCTCCCGCAGGAGACTGGTCGCGGCAGCCGGCCAGCCGCAGCTCATTGAACGCTCCAGGAGAAGTGCATGCGCAAGCGAACCGAGGAAGCAGCAAGGCCCACGGTCGGAATGATCGGGCTCGGCATCATGGGCTCGGCGATGGCCGCGAGTCTCGTCAGGGCGAAATTCCCGGTGATCGGCTTCGACCCCGTCGC
>JBAVOG010000198.1:0-7693 GCA_049691875.1 Burkholderiales bacterium
CCCGACACCGAATTGGAAGCGCGCGACGCGACGGCCCGATTCGAGCGCTCCGCTCGCGTGCATTCGCGTGCCCGCGCACTTCGCATCGACCGTGAACAGCCACGCGCGGTCTGCGACCAGAAGCTCCTGGATGGATGCTCCTGCGAGATCGAGCGCGCAGGACACTGCACCCCGGACGCGGCCGCGCGCCGTGAGCTTGAGCGGCTGGCCCGACTCGCCGGTGCCTGCAAGCTCTTCCAGGTCGAGGAGACGGTGCACGCCGGAGCGCGCATCCTGGTACTCGACTTCGACATTGCGGACCGAAAGCCGCTCGACTTCGATGACTGTGCGCACCGGCGCGTGTCCGGTACCAGGCTCCGTGGCCTCGTTCGACGGTGTGGGCGATGCCCAGTTTGCGCCGCCAGCGCCGGAACGCGCCAGATGCACGCGCCCGTCCGCAAGCTCGATGTTGCGCACGTGCACCCTCCCGCGCAACGCAGCCAGCAGATCGACACTCAGCTGCGCGGTACCGATTGACACAAGGTCTCGCTCGGCGAATTCGGGTGGACCCAGGACGTGAACGTCGCGGGCGCGCAGCACCACATCGCGACGAAGCTCGAGCATTAGCGGTCCGTCGAACCGGACGGGCCGACCGAGCACCGCGCCAGCCCGCTCGGCGAGCGCAGCGCGCCAGCGCGAAGCGTCGATCGAGACGCCGAAGACGGCGACCACCACGATCGCGAGCAGGATCGCAAGGATCGGCAGGCCGACGAGCGCCGCAAGCACGCCGACGATTCGGCGCCTGGTCCTCATCGAATCGTCAGATCGGAAGGCGGGCGCAGCCGATCATCGCGCGCGCCGCGCGACCAACAGGCTCGCTTGCACGTCACATCTTGCGATTCGGACGCCATCCATCCCTAGGTTCGCCATCCGCCTCGCCCTCGTCAAGCCGCGGAAAATGGAAAATCGCGCGTGGAAATCGTGCATCGGAGCCGGATATCCTGATTCGAGAACGCGCACCGTGAATGCGCTTTTTCAGTATCAGCCCGCGCACCGCCAACGTCAACTGTCGCACGCCGCAGGTGGTTCGAGTTTCGAACGCGAGTTCATCCAGGAAACGGCGATTCTCGCACGTGCAAGGTCACGCAATGCCGATGCGCTATTATCGGCCGTTGCGAAGCGCCACACTGTTGTCACTGATCTCTTCCGGGCGCGACTGGACTCTCCATCCGACGCGCGCGCAGAGCGCCATGCCACGAACACACCACGCTGCAGCGACATGAGCGCCCCGAACGCGCGCCGGTCCTGGCGCCCAGGGCTCGCCGCACAGGTCCTCATCGGGCTTACGCTCGGCGTTGCGACCGGCGTCTTCTTCGGCGAGCTCGCGGCGCCGCTGGGAATCCTCGGCCAGGTCTTCATCGGGCTGCTGCAGATGACCGTGCTGCCCTACATCCTGGTATCGCTGAGCGCCGGACTGGGACGTCTCTCCTACGCCGAGGCGGGGACCCTCGCGCTGCGGGGCGGCGGATTCGTCCTGCTCTTCTGGGCCATCACGCTCGTGGCGGTGGTCGCCGTCGCCATGTCGTTTCCGGCGTGGGAGTCGGCAACCTTCTTCAGTCCGAGCCTCGCCGAGCAAGAGCGCGCATTCGACTTCGTCGAGCTCTACATCCCCACCAATCCGTTCTTCTCGCTCACCCACACCATCATCCCTGCGATCGTGGTGTTCAGCCTTGCGTTCGGGATCGCCCTGATCGGCGCGCCGGGCAAGGCGACGCTGCTGCCCGCTTTGCAGGCGGCGGAGGACGTGCTCCTGCGCATTGCAGGAAAGGTTGCGCGCGCCGCGCCGATCGGCGTTTTCGCGCTGATCGCCGAGGCCGCCGGGACGATGAACCTCGAGGCGCTCGGTCGGGTTCAGGTCTACTTCCTGCTTTACATCGCGACGGCGCTCCTGCTCAGCCTCTGGGTGCTGCCGGGACTGATTGGCGTGCTCACGCCGCTGCGCGCCCGGCGCGTTCTCGCCCACACCCAGGACGCGCTCGTCACGGCGTTCGCGACCGGATCGCTGCTCATCGTCATCCCTCTCATGGCGGAGCGCAGCAAGGAGCTGCTCGACGAAGCCGGACTGCGCAATCCGGAGACCGAGGGCGCGGTGGACCTCATGGTGCCGATCAACTTCAATCTTCCGAACATGGGCAAGCTGCTCAGCCTCGTGTTCGTGCCGTTCGCCGCCTGGTTCTCCGGAAACACGGTGTCGCTCGATCAATATCCGCTGTTCCTCACCGCCGGGCTGTTCAGCTTCTTCGGCAAGGTCGTCAGCGCGATTCCATTCCTGCTCGATCTCATGCGCGTTCCCGCGGATTTCTTCCAGCTGTTCCTGCCTGTCGACACCGTCACCGGCAGATTCGGCACGCTGCTCGCCACCATGCACACGATCGTGCAGGCGCTGCTGACGGCCGCGGCGGTCACCGGCGCCATCCGGTTGCGACTGGCTGCGCTCGTCCGCTACGGCGCCGTGTCCCTGGTGCTTGCGTTGGCCGTGCTGTTCGGCGCGCGGCTGTACTTCGAGCATGTCGTGCCGCAGGAGTACCGCGGGTACCGTCAGATCGTGCAAATGGACCTCGCGATCAATCGAGCGGACACGAAGCTGCTGAGCCCGGAGGGGGTCGAGCCGCTGTCGCCGGCGGGCATGCGGGCGCGACTCGCGACCATCCTCTCACGCGGAACCTTGCGGGTCGGTTATCCGTCCGAGCGCCTGCCGTGGGCGTTCCAGAATGCGGAGAGCAGGCTCGTGGGCCTCGACGTCGATCTCGCGCATCTGCTCGCCGCCGATCTCGGCGTCGCGCTCGAGTTCGTGAATGTCGAGCCGGTGCGGATGGCGCAGTTCCTCGACGATGGCCGCATCGACATTGCGGTGGGCGGTCTGGCGGTGACGCCCGAGCGGGCGCTCCATATGCGCTTTACCGAGCCCTATATGGACGCAACGCTCGCCTTCGTGGTGCGCGACCACGCACGTCGGCGCTTCGCGTCGATCCCGACGCTGCGGCGGGAAGGTGCCTTGCGGATCGCAACGCTCGGCCTGGCTCACTACGACAACGTCGTCCGCGCCGCGCTGCCGAACGCGCAACTGATCAGGATCGATTCGCCGCGGGAATACTTCGAAGCACCGGAGGGACGCTTCGACGCGATGCTGTACAGCGCCGAGGGCGGGTCCGCGTGGACCTTGATCCATCCACGGTTCAGCGTGGTCGTACCGCGACCGAATGTCGTCACCGGTCCGATCGCGTTCGCCACCCCGAAGGGTGCGCCGGAACTGCACGACTACGTCCGTACGTGGGTCGCGCTCAAGCGCCAGGACGGCGTCGCCCGGCACCTGTACGATTTCTGGATCCTCGGTCGCGGCGCCGATTCGACCACGCCGCGCTGGTCAGTGATCCGCGACGTGCTCGGTTGGGTGGATTAGGGTGTGCCCGGGTTCGGGCAACCGGTGCATCGCTGCTGGTTCGCGCCGCGAAACGTCGCCTTTTCGAGTCGTGCGCCGGTCAGATTGGCGCCCTCCAGATTCGCCTTGTCAAGGCGTGCGCCGCGCAGGTCGGCGTTCGTCAACTCCGCATTGCGCAGGTCGGCCCCGCTTAGATCGGCCCGCTCGAGGTTCGCGCCGTGTAGCTTCGCCGATGCCATTCGCGCATAGCGCAGGCTGGTCCCGCTGAGGTTCGCTCCGCTCAAATCGGCATTGTTGAGGTCGGCGCCCTGCAGGTCCGCCGCGCTCACGCTCGCCCGCGCAAGCTTCGCGTCGCTCAGGTTCGCGCCCCGCATGTTGGCGCGATCGAGTGTCGCCTGATTCAGATTCGCCCGCCGGAAATCCGCCCTCTGCAGCCTGGCGCGATAGAAGCGCGCTTCGACGAGATTTGCACCGCTCAGATCGGAGCGGGAGAGGTCCGCGCGCGACAGGTCCGCCTTCGGCAGCTGTGCGCCGCGCAGATTGGCCGATGAGCAGAGCGCACCCGGCCGGATCTGACAGGTGCCAACTTTCGCCGCATCGGCAGCTTCGGCATCGGCAACCGGTACCACGCTGAGGACGAGCAGGATCGGGACGACGAAACGCATGGAGAACCTCTTTCTTGACATGTCTCTTGACGCACGTGGAGGCGTGCGCGCGGAAGGGAAATCGAAGCGCCCTGTTCATCGGCGAGAATACCATCGGCTGCACGCGTTCGGGTGAGCGATGGGCATCGGAAGCGGTTCACGAAGCAGTGGCAGGCATGATAGCGATTCTTCGTGCTGTCGTTGCCCCCCCGAATCGCAGGCGCTGGCGACATCGACGGCGAGCGCTACCTCAGGGGCGAGAATCCGGCCAACCTTCCCGCCTCGAACGAGGCGCAGAACGCGGTGGTGCTGTGGTTGGCGGCCACGACCACGTCGCTCGGTCTCGATTCGGTTCCGCAGATCATCGATCAGTTCGTCCAGCTGCTCATCACGACGATGACGCAGGGCGGCGTGATCTGACGTTGCTTTCCGGGCCTGGCGGGCAGGGCAGCCGAGGCCGCTAGCGGAACTTCATGACTCGAAAGTCCGCTGCGGCGCGCGCTGCGATGGCGCTTCAGTCACCGGCCGAATGCGGCGGCAGCAGGTCGGGCACTTCGAACGGCTTCGCGCCCGGTGTCGACTTCTTTGCCGCCGTTCCCGGCAGGATCTCGAAGTCCGGCGTGAACGCCACCAGGATGCCCCGGAGTTGGTCGAAGGGCTTGCGGTCGCCGTCGAACTTCGCCTTGCCGGCGCTAATCAGGTCGTCGAACGAGCTTGCGCCCATCATCACCTGGTTGAGGTCGGCGCGGTTGACGGTGATCGTGAGATCCGGCTTGCTGGCCTGCACGCCCTTGATGTTGGTCAGCGTCGCGTTGCTCATCTCCACCAGGTACTGCTCGCCGTTGTCAGGCGTGACTAGGTTGATGGTGAAGCGCATGCCGTCGGCCTTGCGCGGGTCGATGCTGATGCCGATGAAATCGAGCCAGTTCTCGGTCGACATCGCCCGGATCATGTCGGGCCCGGATGACCTGACGGGCGTGCCGCCGGGCAGTCCATTGCGCAGTTCGTAGGCGCCTTGCAGAAAGATGTTGCGCAGCGTCGGGCTCTCCTTCTGGTAGCCCAGTTGCTCGAAGGCGTCCGCCAGCAGGTCCTTCGCCTCCTGGTTGCCGGGTTGCGCGAACACCAGCTTGTTCAGGATCTCCGACGCCTCGTTGTACTTGCCCTGGCCGATCAGTTCCTTTCCCTTGGCCTTGATCCGGTCCGAGCCGCCCATCATCTCGACATACAGCGGCGCCGAGTCCTTTGGCGACAGCGGCGCGATGTTCACCGGATTGCCGTCCCAGTAGCCGAGGAAGCGGTTGATGACGCCGCGGCTGTTGTGCTGCTCGGACCCGTGGTAGCTGTGCGCGGGCCATCGCATCCAAAGGCTCGGCGGCAGCTGGTAGACGTTCTGGATCTCGTTGATCGTCACGCCGAGGTTGGCGTAGTGCAGTGACTGGTTGTTCAGGTTGGCGTAGGTGTCGCGCTGCACCCGCATCACTTCCTGGATGCGCGCATTGCCCCAGCGCGGCCAGCTGTGCGAGGCGAACATCACCTCGGCCTCCTGGCCGAACTTGTACAGCGCCGCGTTGATCTGCTTCGACCAGTTCAGCGCATTGCGCACCGGCGCGCCGCGGGGCGTGTAGATGTTGTGGATGGTGCCGGTGATGTTCTCCGCCGCCCAGAACGCCTTGAACTGCGGGAACCAGGTGTTCATCTCCACCGGTGCCTCGGTGTCCGGCGTGTTCTGGAACACCATCTTCACGCCGTCGATCGTCACCTCCTCGAAATCCTTCGAGATGATCAGGTTCGGCGCGATCAGCCCGACGTTGCCGCTGGCCACGTTCTTGCCGATTGACTGGTCCACGTGCCCGTGCGGGTCGCGCGGCAGCAGCACCGCGTACGAATACTGGGTGCGCCGCGACATGGCGTTGCCGGAGAACACATTCTCCTCGATCGCGGCCTGCATGAAGCCCTCGGGTGCGATGACCTTGACTTTGCCGCTGACCACGTCGGCTTCGTCCACCACGCCGCGCACGCCGCCGAAGTGGTCGACGTGGGAGTGGGAGTAGACGACACCCAGGACCGGCCGCTTGCCGAGCTTCTCGTTGATGAACTCGAGCGCCGCGCGGGCGGTTTCCTTGGCCGTCAGCGGGTCGAAGACGATCCAGCCGGTATCGCCCCTGATGAAGCTGATGTTGGCCAGGTCGAAGCCGCGCACCTGGTAGATCTTGCCCGGCAGGACCTCGTAGAGGCCGTAGGCCATGTTCAGCACGGCCTGGCGCTGCAGCGACGCGTGGATGCTCGGGAAGTCCTTCCCTTGCAGCAGCCACTGGTAGCTGCCCATGTCCCAGGCCACGTTGCCCGCATCGGCCATGATCTTCAGAAAGGGCGGCTCGGCGATGAAGCCCTTCTTGGCCTCGTCGAAGTCGCGCTTGTCCTCGAAGGGCAGCGTGGCGGAGATGCCCTTGCGGAGTTCGATCGTGTACTTCGACGGCAGGTTGCCCTTGGGGTCGAAGTGCTTTACCTCCGCTGGCGGGTGCCCCACCCCGACGCCTTGAGCGTGGGCCGTGGTGACGACGGCAGTGCAGAATACGATGGCCAGCGCCCATTTAACCTTTCCGGGAATTCTCATTGTTTGCTCTCTGTGTTTGTGTATCGGGTGCGGCCAGTCGGCGACCGATCCACATCGATCGAACGATTGTCCGGACTCGCGATTGTCCGGACTCGCGTCCATCGCGCACTTGACGCAGGTCAACCCAGCTCTGGAACGCGTGTCGCGTTGTCGCACTGGCCGAGCGCGACGGTTTCACCCGCAACAATTCTTGGAAGCTTGTCTTGGTCAGGATCGTCGCTACGATCCTCGCGCTTGTGGACGTGGTCGTCTCGGGCCCGAAGTTCGGCTCGTTTCCTACACGCGGACGCCAACCGGGGCCCGTCGGAGCCCGTCGAAACTCGCCGCAGTTGCCATCGGTGCCCGCGTGGTGGACAATGCGGGCCCGCGCGCTTCATCGTCTTGCCCGACGGGAACGAACGGCCGGGCATTCTTCCGGGGTGAAGCGGGATTCCGACGGAATCCCGCGGGTGGCGGGAACCAAGAAACCCATGAGCTACGTCTGCGTTGCGCTGCCGCGCGGCTGGGTCCGCGGCGCCCCGATAAGGGGCTGTCACCATTTTGTCATGGCGTCGGCAAGCGCGCCGCGTTTCGCCACCTGAACAATTGAGAAGTCAAATGAGCAAAGTGACATGAGCAACTTCTGGGACATACTCTGGCTGATCTTCTCCACCTTCGTTTTCGTCGCGTACATCCTCATCCTGTTCCAGATCGTCATCGACCTCTTCCGGGATCACGAGCTCGGGGGCGGATTCAAGGCGCTGCTCGACGCCGGCACCCTCGACGCCGGCGAGTTCGCGAAGCTCAAGGCAAAGGCGCTCGCATGAGCCGCCCCGCCACCGCGTCGCGGGGACAGCGATGAATCGCGACCCCGTTTCGGTCGACCTCGGGCTGCAGGGCGGCGGCGCGCACGGCGCCTTTACCTGGGGCGTTCTCGACCGGCTGCTCGAGGAGTCGTGGCTCCAGTTCGACGGCATCTCCGGCACCTCGGCCGGGGCGATGAACGCGGTGGTAATGGCCGACGGGCTGACCGAGGGC